>JAUYFS010000024.1 GCA_030689665.1 bacterium | reverse complement strand
AATTTAATTATAAATCATCTAAAATTAAAGTCAAATTTTAAAAACAAATCACAAAGGATAAAACCCCAAATCCCAATGACCAACAAAGCCCTAAATTCTAATGCCCAATTATTTATTTTTGGGGTTTAGGACTTGGGATTTTGTTGGGTATTGGTCATTGGGGCTTAGGGCTTATATTTTATATTTTGCGTTTTACGCTTTTCGTTTTTAACTTTTCGCTTTGCGTTTTGAGTTTCTTTTGTTTTACACTTTGCGCTTTACGCTTTGCGCTTGTTATAATAAACCAATGAAAATATTGGCAAAAAACAGAAAAGCGTATTTTAATTATGAAATTCTGGAAAAAATTGAAGCCGGAATCTCTTTGATTGGCCAAGAAGTAAAATCTATAAAAAACGGCCAAATAAATTTAAGCGGTTCTGTTGCCGTAATCAGCAATAATATGGAAGCATTTCTGCTCAATGCCAATATCCCCCCTTTTCAGCCGGCAAATGCCAAAAATTATGAACCGGAAAGACCGAGAAAGCTGATTTTAAAAAAGATGGAAATAAAAAAATTATTCGGAAAAACCAAAGAAAAAGGCTTGACTTTGGTGCCTCTGATGGTTTATACTAAAAATGCTCTCATAAAAGTTGAGATCGGCTTGGGAAGAATAAAAAAGAAATTTGATAAAAGAGAAACCATTAAAAAAAGAGATTTTGAGAGAGAAAAAAGGAGTTTAAAATACGAGAGCATTTAGGGAGTGCCTAGCTTCGACAAGCACAAAACTAAAATAAGGCAGGTTCGGGCCGGTCAAAACCCGGAAAAAATTTGACCAAAACAAAACGCCAATAATACGGCACAACCAGCTTACGCTTTTGCATACGCTTAAGATGTAAGCCATCCGCTTTACCAACCGCCTGATGGGTAAAATACGGGTGTTATAATTTCAGGCCAGCCAATTTTTGGGGCTGAACAAAAATCGGCGGTTTTTCTCAGCCAAAGAATAAAAGTTTTTGTCTGATTCATACTTTTATTACTAAAACCAATCAGAACAAACCTGTAGAATTATTTTGGAATTAATGCTTGGACAGGGGTGCAATTCCCCTCACTTCCACTTGTAAAATTAATTTCAAATATATAAATTATTTTGTAAACGAAAAAATCAGGGCTGATAAGGTAAGATTAATTGATGAAAACGGGAAGCAAATCGGGCTCGTGGAAATTCAAAAAGCGCTTCAAATGGCAAGGGAGCGCAATTTAGATTTAGTCCAAATAACGGAAAAAGTTGAACCGCCTGTTTGCAAACTGGAAAATTTTGGAAAGTTTTTATACCGAGAAGAAAAAAAGAGAAAAAAAAGCGGACCCAAAAAGTCAGCCGGAGAAATAAAAGGAGTTAGAATTTCCTACACGATTTCCGAGCACGATTTGAAAATGAAAGCCAACCAATCGGCAGAAATGTTAAACGAGGGACATAAATTATTTATAGAAATGCGGCTTTTCGGCAGACAAAAAGGAATGACTGATTTTGCCAAAGAAAAAATGAAAAAATTTATCCAAATGATTGCTGAAATAAAAAATTGCAAGGTTGAAAGAGATTTAAAAAGAGAAGGAAAGGGACTGACAATTATTATTTCCCCAGAAAAAATAATTCACCCTGTTAAATAAAATCCTTTAGATTTTAATTTGCGGAGCAAATTATTTAACAGGGTAAAAAAAATATGGCAAGAAGCGGAAAAACAAGAAAGTCAATAACAAAAAGGTTTAAATTCACAAAAAGTGGAAAGATTTTAAGATTGAAAACCGGCAAAGACCATCTTTTGGCGAAAAAAACATCAAGACAAAAGGGAAGAAAAAAGGGGTTTATTTGCGTTGATAAAACATTGGTAAAAGTAATAAGAAAGAATTTATTTTATTAATATGGTAAGAGTGAAAAGAGGCGTTGCCGCAAGAAAACATAAAAAAAATATCTTCAGATACACCAAAGGTTTTCGCTGGGGGCGAAAAAACAGGTTGAAATTGGCAAAAGAAGCGATTCTTCATTCGTTTTCTCATGCTTTCCGCGACAGAAAAGCCAAAAAAAGAGTAAGGAGAAATTTGTGGCAGCTTCAAATAAACGCGGCTGTCAGACAGCTTGGATTGACATACAGCAGATTTATAAACTTATTGAAAAAGAAAAATATCCAGATTGACAGAAAGATTTTAGCGGAACTGGCGCAAAAAAATCCTGAAATCTTTAAGAAAATAGTAGAAACAGCAACTGAAAAAACAAAAAAGTAAAAAGAGGATTAAAAAAGTCGCCCCGATTTTGTCGGGGCGACTTTTTTCTATTTCTTAGTTCTCGTATTTTTTTCAACCGGAACAACAGGAGCAGTTAATTTGTTCACCTTGTCTTTAATTTCCTTATTCTCAGGATTCAGCTCCAGAACCTTTTTAAATTGTTCAAGCGCAGCTCCTGTATTCCCTACTTTCTCATACGCCAATCCCAAAGAATAAATCGCGTTTGAATGGTTTGACACCAAAGCAATCGCTTCCTTAAAATAATTTATCGCTTTGTTGTTATCTCCTTTGTTGTAATAAAATCTGCCAATCTGGAATTTCAAATCAGCGCTAAGGGGAAAATCATTTATCTTTCCCTCCAAATAACCGATGGCTTCGTCAATTGAACCTTCTTTTTCCAAAACTAAAGCGTATTGGATATAAGAAGGCAGATAGTTTTTCTTTTTTTCTATTGCTTTGGAAAAATACTCTTTGGCTTTGGCAATATCGGTTTCAAATTCCATTTTTCCCAGTTCTATGTAAAATAGCGGATTATTCGGTTCCAGTTCTAAACAACTTTCAAATGTTTTCTTCGCCCACTCATCAGCTCCTTTTGCCAGCCCTTGCGCATCTCTATAAACAACTCCCAAATTTTCGCAAATGTTTATTAAATTAGGCGCCATATCATAAGCAAATCTGCTTTTTTGGATAGCCCTGGCAACTAAAACTTGCGCTTTATTTGAATCAACCTCATTTGCTGGTTTTAAAACCTCTTTTAACGCCTGATTTAAAGCCAATCTCCCGTCATTCAAATAATATATCGCTTGTTTGGGATTCAATTTTTCCACATTTATCAAAAGGTCAAAATTAGGTTCTTGGCTTCCCAAAGTTGCTTGCCTAAACCTATAATCAGCCACCACAATTCTTGCCTGCCAATAATAACAATAAGCGAAAAATCCGACGATAAGGATTAGGATAATGCTGAAAATCAAAGAAAGTTCGGGAAATTCAGTGAAAGAAAATTCTTTTTCTTTTATCGGTTTTTCCCAGACAACAACGCTCAAAGCTAAAAACAGCCAAAAACCAAATGCCAGGGGCAAGTTCTGATAGTAAAAAAATTGGACGATAATAAATGTAAAAGCGGAAAAAATAATCGGCAGTTTCAATGTTTTCTTTAACTCGCCCACCCTATCTTCGTTTTTTGCGGCATTTTCAAAAATAAGATAACTTACAAAAATAAAAAGCCCGACTAAAAACAAGAACGACAAAGAACCCAAAATTCCCTGCGTTGCCACCACTTCAGCAAAATGAGAACTTGGCCTGTCAAACCTTAATTGCCAGGCATATCCTTCGCTTAATGTTGGGGATTTGTATTTGTTAAAACTATAATAATAATTTCCCAAACCGCTTCCTAAAATCGGCTTTTTGATAAGTTGCTGAAAAGACGCTTTGTATGATTCCAAAGAATTTGGCAAAATTTCTTTTGGCAAATTAGTCATTCTTTGGTAATAAATATTATTTCCTAAAATTCCGGAAAAAGAAACTGCCGGATTGGAAATAAAAAGAAAACCGGAAACAATAAGCAAAATAATCGGAAATAAAAGTTTATTGACATCAGGACGACAGATTTTTTTCTTTAGGGCAAATGCCAAAAAGAAAACCAAAGAAACAATTGCCGCCAACCAAACCAAATAAAAATCAGAAAAAGCCAAAATTCCAAAAAATAAAACAGTCGCAATGATTATTTTCAAACTTTTGCCTCTGGAAAGTTCGGTTTGAGACCAATAAATAACCAGAAAAATAATCAGGGGCAAAAGAAAAAATGACAATGACTCTAAACTTGCCGAGGTAAGATTAAAATTTGGCTGGAAAAACAAAGGGGGCAATGAGTTTTTTATTCCTTCTGGCAAACGAATCGCGATTTGCGCCCAAACTCCGAAAATTGAACCGTAAGCGGCCAAAACAGACAAAAAAGCGGAACTGAAAAATATTTTTAATATTGTTTTTATTTTTATGATTTTATCCTGCAACAGATTTTGAACCAGCAAGAAATAAAATAATATTAAAGAAATAACCCCGATTAAGCTTGGAAAAAATCTTCCGTAAAAACCGAACAAACTGATATTTCTATCAATTGAAAAGTAAGATGAAATTATGGAAACAACGGCAAAAGCCAAAATTGCCAAATCCATCGGATTTCTGTAAAACTTGAATTTTTTGTCTTCCTGAATCATTTTGGCAATCCAAGCAATAAAGGCCAAAGAAGATAATAATAAAAGAATCTGCATTTTCGGAAAATCAAATGATTCGCTCAATAACGGGAAAAAGAAAATTGGGACCAAAAAAACGGTAAGGTATATTAATGTTTTAATTATTCTTTCGTAAATGCTCATATGTTTTGTTTAATTATTTGTAAACGTAAAACGCAAAGCGAAAAGTGAAAAATAACAATGTAAAACTAAAAATATTTTGCGCTTTGGGTTGTTGTTTTTCGTTTTGCATTTTACATTTTACGCTTACCTCTAAGTGTCAGGATACTTGAACCAAGAATATTGGCAAGTTCCGCTGTTTCTCTAAGTAATTCATCTACTTTATTTTTATCAGCTTTGGCGGAATCTCGCAATAACCCAAGCCAAAACTTGCTTTCGTTGGCTGACTTTAACGCATAATTGAAAAAATTGGTAAAATCTCTTTTTGTGCTTCCTGCCTGTGCCTCAATAATATTTGCCCCGATACTGGTAGCGCTCTTCTCAAAAGCTGTTTTGAAATAACTTGAATGCTGAAATCATTTTTTGATAATCCATCAATAAATTGAATAATATTTAAAGCATAAATATATGCTCTCTCTTTCAAGTCTGTTTTACGTTTAAAATCATTATTTTGCATTTTGTATTTTTGTTTTCTTTTGTTTTGCGTTTTTCGCTTTGCACTTTACGCTTCTTTTGTTTTGCGTTTTTCGCTTTGCACTTTACG
>JAUYFS010000007.1 GCA_030689665.1 bacterium | reverse complement strand
ATTTTTTAAAATCAAGGTCTTGGCAATTAAAATCAACAAC
This sequence comes from bacterium, assembly GCA_030689665.1. Taxonomy (GTDB): domain Bacteria; phylum Patescibacteriota; class Minisyncoccia; order Minisyncoccales; family JAUYFS01; genus JAUYFS01. The sequence continues at coordinate 35,078 of JAUYFS010000007.1, read as the reverse complement.
TCTTTCTATCTCGTTTTTTAAAAATCCCAAAACCTCGCTTTTTATATCAGCTTTATTCAAAATTTCCTTTCTTTTTTTATAAACAACTTCCCTGTGTTTGTTCAAAACATCATCATATTCCAAAAGATATTTTCTTAAATCAAAATTCATCGCTTCAATTTTTGATTGCGCGCCTTCAATAATTCCGGACAAGGTTTTATTTTCTATCGGTTCATCTTCTGGAAAATCAAATTTTTCAAGAATTCCCTTCATCTGGTCTCCGCCAAAAATTTTCAGCAATTCGTCATCTAAAGAAAGAAAAAATTGCGTCGCGCCCGGGTCTCCCTGCCTGCCTGCTCTTCCCCTAAGCTGGTTGTCTATTCTTCTCGCTTCATGCCTTTCCGTGCCGATTATAAAAAGTCCGCCTAATTCTTTAACTTTTACCAAACCTTCTTTTGAGGGGGGATTTCCGCCCAAAACAATATCAACTCCTCTGCCAGCCATATTGGTCGCAACAGTAACAGCGCCTAATTTTCCCGTTTGAGCGATTATTTCTCCTTCTTTTTCGTGGTTTTTAGCGTTTAAAATTTCATGAGTGATTCCTTCTCTTTCCAATAATTTTCCCAGATACTCGTTTTTTTCTATGGAAACAGTTCCAACCAAGGCCGGCTGTCCTGCCTGATGCCTCTGTTTTATTTCATTAACAATTGCCCTGCTTTTTCCTTCTTTTGTCCTGAAAATCCTGTCAGGCAAATCTTTTCTAATCATTGGCTTGTTGGTCGGAATAACAATTACTTCCAGATTATAAACTTTGTGGAATTCTTCGGCAGATGTCAGAGCAGTACCAGTCATTCCGGCCAGTTTTTTGTACATTCTGAAATAATTTTGAAAAGAAATTGAAGCCATTGTTCTTGATTCCGGCTGTACCGTTACTCCTTCCTTTGCTTCTATTGATTGGTGAAGCCCGCCCGAATATCTTCTTCCCGGTAAAACCCTTCCGGTAAATTCGTCAACAATCAGAATTTCGCCGTCTTTAACAATATAATCAATGTCTTTTTTAAACAATATTTCTGCTTTCAACGACTGCTCCAAAAAATGAAGATATTTAAATCCTTTTTCAGCGTAAATATTTTCCAGCCCGAGAATTTTTTCTATTTTTTTTATGCCTTCTTCGGTCAAAGTGACTGCCCTGTATTTTTTATCAACATTATAATCCTCGTCTTCTTTCAGACGCGGGGTAATCATTGCAAAATCCTTGTAATAATGCATGCTTTCCTGGTCTGGAACGGAAATAATCAAAGGAGTTCTTGACTCGTCTATTAAAATAGAATCCACCTCGTCAACAATGGCAAAATTCAATTCTCTTTGAACAACATCAGCCGGTTTGTAAGCAAGGTTGTTTTTTAAATAGTCAAAACCAAATTCATTGTTCGTGCCGTAAAGAATATCTGCCAGATACGCATCTTTTCTTGGAATCGGCCTTAAATAACTTTCAACGACTTTAAAACCGCCTTTCAAATCTCTTTCTTTGTCGCGCTGAGCTTCTTGGGTATTTTTGTTTTGGTTTTCGTATTCTTGAATATAATTCGGGTCATATAAAAACGCTTTGTCGTGAACAATGCAAGCAACAGATAAACCAAGAGCATAATATATTTGGCCCATCCAAACAGCGTCTCTTTTCGCCAAATAATCATTTACCGTCACAATATGGACTCCCTTTTCTTCCAAAGCGTTCAAATAAGCGGGCAAGGTGGCAACCAATGTTTTTCCTTCGCCGGTTTTCATTTCCGCTATTTTTGACTGGTGCAAAACAATTCCGCCCACAAGCTGAACATCAAAGTGCCTTTGTTCCAAGGTTCTTTTTGACGCTTCCCTAACCAAAGCAAAAGCTGACGACAAGATTTTATCCAAACCGTCTTTTTTTAATTTTTCTTTCAGTTCTTTTGTTTTTTCTTTTAGTTGTTCGTCAGAAAGTTTTTCCAAATCCGGCTCAAAAGAATTTATCTCATCAACTATCGGTTGAAGTCCTTTTATGAATTTTTCATTGGGGTCTCCGAAAATTTTTGTTAGAAGCATAAATTTTAAAAAATTAAAAAAACTTGCCCAGATACTCAACTTCTTCTTTCATTTCAATGTGGAATTTTTCCCTTGCCTTTTCTTTTATTAAATCAATCAAAAATCTTACATCATTTGCTTTGGCATTGCCCAAATTGATTATAAATCCGGCGTGTTTTTCCGAAATCTGGGCATCGCCTTGCTTTATTCCTTTTAATCCCATTTTTTCTATCAAAAGCCCTGCCGAGACCATACAATTTACAATCGGAAAATCCTCTTTTTCCAGAATTTCCTTGCTGAAATTCTTTGCCGGTATATTCTTGAAAATTGAACCGACTGACGGGTAATTTATCGGCTGGCTTTCCATTCTTTTTTTCGTCACTTCGGAAATTGTTTCTTTTATTTTTGAATTTTCCTCTTTTTTAAACCTTAAAAAAGCGCTTAAAATAATTTCCTGTTTTTTTTGAAAAATACTGGTTCTATAGCCAAAAGTTTTTTCATCTTTTATGATTTCTTCAATTTTGTTTTTCTTTAAATTCAAAATTCTTATTTTTTCCGTAATGCTTCCAATTGAATATCCATGGGCGCCGGCATTTTTGTAAATCATTCCGCCGATTGTGGCGGGAATTCCAAATAATTTTTCTATTCCTGACAAAGAATTTTTAAGGCAAAAATCAACTAATTCCGTCAGCATAACCCCGCTGGCAACTTCCAATTGAGGATTATTGCCCTTTTCCGTCATTTCTATAAATTTCATTTCGTTTTTTATCACTAATCCTTCAAAACCATTGTCTGAAACCAAAATTTTTGAGCCATTTCCCAAAACAAAAATTTCCATGTTGTTTTTTCGCGCAAAATCCAATGCCGTTGACAAATCTTTTATTGTTTTTGCCGCGCAAAAATATCTGGCATTGCCGCCGATTTTAAAGTAAGTAAAACCCTTCAGAGATATATTCTCTTTTATTTCCATTGTTTTAGTTTAGTTTATTGGCGGTTTTTAGACAAGAAAAAAGACCGAGGGAGTAGACTCCGAATATAAAATAGTGAGTGCTGCCCTCGGTCAAAATTTATTTTAACAAACAAGGTTAAATCGTGTCAAGGAGACCAGGATATCTATAATATGAGGTATCAACGTTTGTTTTTATTTGCTTCGTTTAACGCCTCTTCTCGCCCCGCCTTCTAAAATACAATGATTGTGGCGGGGTCAAGGAAGCCAAAAATAAAACCGCCCCGATATTCGTCGGAACGGTTTTTTCGCAATACAACTGTGAGATTCATGAAAATAAAGACCGACCTTACTCGAGCAAGGCCGGTCTTGGAATCACAGCACTCACTGATTAGATGTTAGCAAAATAAAATCGCTGTGTCAAGTTAGAAATTAATAGTCCTGTGGATAGTCATGATTACAAATTTTCTTGTCGTCTTTTTCCGGTTTTTCAACAACAATACATTCAGTTGTCAGTAAAATTGAAGCGGCTGAAACCGCGTTTTCCAAAGCGCTTCTAACAACTTTTGCCGGGTCAAGAATTCCTGCTTCCAATAAATCTTCATACTCCATTTTTTCAGCGTTAAAACCTTCGGTTGCTTTTCTTTTTTTAACTTCCGCGACAACTACCCCGCTGTCTAGCCCGGCATTTTCAGCGATTTTCCTTAACGGCGATTCAAGGGCTTTCTTTAAAATCTGAATTCCCAACTTTTCATCGCCTTTTAATTTCAATTCTTCCATTGCGTCAATGCATCTTAATAAAGCAACTCCGCCTCCAGGCACAATTCCCTCATCAATAGCAGCTTTTGTGGCAGCCAAAGCATCCTCTGTTTTATATTGCTTGGCTTTTTGTTCAACCTCAGTAGCAGCGCCAACTTTTATAACGGCAACTCCGCCTGTGAGTTTTGCCAATCTTTCTTGAAGTTTTTCTTTGTCAAATTCCGAATCTGAAGCTTCAAGCGCTTTTCTAATTTGAGAAATTCTTGCTTCAATATCAGATTTTTTTCCTTTGCCGTCAATTATAATTGTATTGTCTTTTGAGGAAACTATTTTTCTCGCTTGTCCCAAGGCGTCTAAATCAACATTTTCCAATTTCAAACCCAGTTTTTCAGAAATCACCTGACCGCCGGTAATAATAGCAATATCGTTCAACATTTCTTCTTTTCTATCTCCAAATCCCGGCGACTTGATTGCCAAAGACCTGAAAATTCCTCTGATATTATTTATAATTAAAGTCGCTAATGCTTCTCCGTCAACATCATCAGCAATGATTACCAAGTTTTTCTTGCCGGCATTGGCAATTTTTTCTAAAATCGGCAAAATTTCCTGAATTGCGGAAATTTTTCTGTCTGTTATTAAAATATACGGGTCTTCTAAAACCGCTTCCATTTTTTCAGCGTTAGTAACCATATATGGAGAAATATATCCCTTATCAAATTGCATTCCCTTGACAATTTCTTTTTGTAATCCAAATGTTTTTGATTCTTCAACTGTCACCACCCCGTCCTTGCCGACGATTTCCATAACTTCAGCGATTAAATTCCCAATTTCGCTGTTTTCAGCTGAAATCGTGGCAACCTGAATAATTTCTTTTTTGGTTTTTATCGGTTTGGATATTTTTTTAATCTGAGCAACAACTAATTCGCAAGCTTTATCCAGCCCTCTTTTTATTGCCAAAGGATTTGCTCCAGCGGCAACATTTTTAAGTCCTTCATTTATCAAGGTTTGGGCTAAAAGCGTTGCAGTTGTTGTCCCGTCGCCAGCTGCGTCATTGGTTTTTTCAGCCACTTCTTTAACAATGCTTGCTCCCAAGTTTTCTGCTTTATCCTCCAGCTCAATTTCTTTGGCAATGCTAACACCGTCATTGGTAATTGTTGGAGAGCCAAAACCCTTATCTAAAACAACATTTCTTCCTTTTGGGCCTAGTGTTATAGTAACAGCATTTGCTAATTTATTTACGCCATTTCTTAGTTTTTCTCTGGCATTTTCGCCATAAATCATTTGTTTTGAAGCCATATTTTTTTTACCCTCCCAAGTTTTTGGATTTTCAAAAATCGTGAGAGCGTTAATTTTTATTTAATTTTTAATGTTATTTTTGACTAATCCCCCCTAACTAAAAACTTGGGAGGGTGAATTTATTTTCCAATAATAGCCAAAATATCGTCTTCTTTGGCAATAAGATATTCTTTGCCTTTTATTTTAATTTCTGTTGGCCCGTATTTTGAAAAAATAACTAAATCTCCTTTTTTGATATCCAAAGGGATTATTTTGCCAGATGAATTTTTTCTCCCTGGCCCAACTTCTATTACTCTTCCTTCTTCCGGCCTTTCTTTTTCAGTTGTTTCCGGCAATAAAATTCCTGCCTGACTTTTTTCTTCTTTTTTTATCGGCTCTATTAAAATATGGTCTGCTAATGGTTTTATGTTCATTTTTTTTGTTTTTAATTTTCTTGCCCTCCAAAATTTTTCTATGAAAATTTAGGAGGGTGAATTTTTAGTTTGTAGGATGCCCGACCTCCTCCAGAGAAGGACTGGCCTCCTTTTTCTAATGTTGTTTTTTTAATAAAATTAGCAATCTCGACTATTGACTGCTAATTTAAAATTAACTCCTTATAAAATTTTTGTCAAGGAAGTATAAATCTTTATCTGACTGAGAATTGTATTTCTTTTTTGGCGTCCAAATCAACAATAACAGCCTCGCCTTCTTTGATTTCTCCTTTGATAATTTTCAAAGCCAAAGGGTCTAAAATCAGCTGTTGAATAACTCTTCGCAAAGGACGAGCGCCGAGAACCGGGTCAAATCCCCTTTCTGCCAATAATTTTTTGGTTTTTTCCTCAATTTTAATTTCAATTTTTTTCTTTTCCAATCTTGTCTTTAATTTATTCAATTCTAAATTAACTATTTTGCTTATGTTTTCTTTTGTTAAATAATTAAAAATTATTGTTTCATCTATTCTGTTAAGAAATTCCGGTCTGAATTTCTCTTTTAGGGAGTCAAAAACTTTTTCTTTTAGAGTTTCTCTTCTTGCTCCATCTTTACCAGCTAAAAACCCAAGCTCGCTCATTTGTGAAATATATTCAGAGCCGATATTGGAAGTCATTATTAAAATTGTATTTTTAAATGAGGTCATTCTGCCTTTGGCGTCAGTCAAACGGCCATCTTCCAAAATTTGCAAGAGAATATTAAAAACCTCTGGGTGCGCTTTTTCCACCTCGTCTAAAAGAACAATGCTGTACGGCCTTCTTCTGATTTTTTCCGTTAATTGCCCCCCTTCTTCATAACCAACATATCCCGGAGGAGAACCGATTAATCTGGAAACTGAGTATTTTTCCATAAATTCAGACATATCCAAACGAACAATTGCGTTTTCGTTGTTGAATAAAAATTCTGCCAATGCTTTTGCCAACTCTGTTTTACCAACTCCAGTAGGGCCCAGAAACATAAAAGAACCAAGCGGCCTGTTTTCTTCCGAAATTCCAGACCTTGCCCTTCTAATTGCGTTGGAAACAGCGATAACCGCTTTATCCTGTCCCACTATTCTTTTTTTCAAAAACTCTTCAATTTTTTCCAGTTTTTCCGCCTCTTCCTCAATCAATCTGGTTAAAGGAATACCTGTCCATTTTGAAACAACTTTCGCAATGTCTTCTTCAATAACTTCTTCTTTTAAAATCGGCGAATCCTTCTGAATTTCTGAAAGTTTTTTCTCTGATTTTTTGATTTCTTTCTGAATCTCAGGAATTTTTCCGTATTTTATTTCAGCCACTTTTTGAAGTTCGCCCTGCCTCTGAGCCACTTCGCTTTCATAAACAAGTTTGTCTATTCTGTTTCTTTCTGTTTTTATTTCATCAATAAGTTCTTTTTCTCTCAACCAACGAGTTTCAATTCCTTTTGCTTTTTCTTTTAAATCAACTGTTGTTTTCTCAATAACTTTTAATTTTTGTTTGGAGCGCGCGTCTTTTTCTTTTTTTAAAATTTCTTTTTCAACCTCGCGCTTTGCGATTTCTTCTTTTAGTTTTGCCAAATCAATCGGCTCTGATTCAATTTCCAATCTTAATGAAGAAGCCGCTTCGTCAATTAAATCAACCGCTTTGTCGGGCAAAAATCTGTCAGTAATATAACGAGAAGAAAGCTCGGCGGCCGCAACCAAAGCCGCATCTTTTATTTTCACTCCGTGATGAAGTTCATATTTTTCTTTTAATCCCCTTAAAATGGCTATGGTGTCATCCTTGCTTGGTTCGGAAACATAAATCGGCTGGAATCTTCTTTCAAAAGCAGGGTCTTTTTCTATGTATTTTTGGTATTCCTTTAAGGTGGTTGCTCCAATTGCCCTTAATTCGCCCCTTGCCAGAGCCGGTTTCAAAAGATTTGAAGCGTCAATCGCGCCTTCTGCCGCGCCAGCGCCTATCAAAGTGTGAAGCTCGTCTATAAACAAAATATATTTGCCGGACGATTTTTCTATTTCTTTTACCATTCCTTTTAACCTATCTTCAAACTCGCCCCTGAATTTTGTGCCGGCGATTAAAGAACCTAAGTCCAGGGCGATTATTTCTTTATCTTTTAAGCTTTCAGGAATATCACCCCTGATAATTTTCTGAGCCAAACCTTCAACAACAGCAGTTTTTCCCACTCCCGCCTCTCCAATCAAAACCGGGTTGTTTTTTGTCCTTCTTGATAAAACCTGCATTATCCTCCTGATTTCATCGTCTCTTCCTATAACCGGGTCCAATTTCCCCTTCCTTGCCAAAGCGGTAAGACTTCTTGAGTATTTTTCAATAATTTGAAATTTTGTTTCCGGTTCCGGGTCTGTTATTTTTTGGTCGCCCCTTATTTCTTTTATAATTTTCAGCGCATTATCATAATCAAGTTTTGTTTTCCCTGTTGCCGTTGTTTTTCCAAATTCAATTATTTCAACTTGCTCCAAAATTTCTCTGGCTTTGCTGGAACTAATCAACAAAGCTAAAAATAAATGCTCGGGCGAAATAAACTCGTCTCCCATTTTTATCATTTCATCTTTTGCCTGTTCCAATACCTTTGCCAAATCCTGCGTTAAATATAACTGGCTGCCAGTTTGGATTGTTTTGGAAATTGTGGGAATAAATCTCAAAGATTGTTCCACGGTTTGTTTTAAATTAGAACTGTCAATTCCCAGTTTATTAAAAACAACAGGAATAATCGTATCTTCCTGGCTAATCAAAGACAGCAAAATATGCAAAGCGTCAACTTGCTGCTGGCCTCTTTGCTGCGCCATATTTTGCGCCAACATAACCGCTTCGTGAGCTTTTTTTGTAAAATTAGGACCAAACATTGTTTTTTACCCTCCCAAGTTTTTGGTTTTCCAAAAATCGGAGAATGTTAATTTTTATTTAATTTTAACTCTTTTTTTGACCATAATTCACCTGACCCAAAAATTTGGGAGGGTGAATTTAATCGCTGGTTTTTTCTCCGAGAGTAACGATAAAATTCATTATTTCTTTGCCCCTTATCGCTTTTACGCTTACTTCGTTTCCCGGATTATATTTTTGAATCACCTTGCTTAATTTATTATCTATGTCTATTTTTTGTCCGCCGATTTCCAAAACTATGTCATTTTCTTTTAAGCCGGCCTTTTCAGCCGCAGAGCCCGGAACAATCGCAACATCTCCAGCGTTGCTGCCCTTAGAAATCCACGCCCCATAATTAGTTGGAAGCCCTTTTTCCTCTTTAATGTCCGGGGTTATCATAACATATCTTATTCCAAAAAATGGGTATCTGATTTTTCCTGTTTTTCTAAAACTATCTACATCTTTTTTCGCTCCGTTTATTGGCGTTGCAAAACCCAAACTTTCCGCGCCCTCAACCATTGCCGTGTTTATTCCAATCACCTCGCCCCTAAGATTAAGAAGGGGTCCACCCGAATTTCCTTTGTTAATTGCCGCATCTGTTTGAATAACATCGTCAATAGTTTCAGTCATTCCTCCGCCTGAGGCCGTGATACTTCTTCCAAGCCCGGAAATAACGCCAACTGAAACAGTATTCTGAAATTCGCCCAAGGGATTGCCAATCGCGATTACTGTCTGGCCGATTTGAATTTTTTCAGAATCGCCAAGAATTAAATACGGAAAATTTTGCTCTTTTAATTCGCCTGAATTGCCTATAATTTTATCCCTTTCAATTTTTACAATCGCTATGTCATTAAATGGGTCAAGGGCTAAAACCTTTGCCTTAAAAAGTTTTTGATCTGACATCGCTACCGTGAATTCCGCTTCTTTGTCGCTGACAACATGTTTGTTCGTCAAAATTAATCCGTCTGAAGAAATAATAAAACCCGTGCCAGTGCCAACTTTTTTCTTTTCTGTGCCTTTTTGCCTTATTCTGGGAATTTGAAGTTCAAATAAATCTCCAAAAGGGCTCTGGTTAAGAGGGTTGGAATAATATTGTTCATAAACCGGGACTTTTTTGGTTATAATGATTGTCACAACTGCCGGAGAGGCCTTGTTAACAACTTTTATTGTCGCTTCTTCCTGCGAAGTTTGAGGAAGATATGTTGTTTTGTCTATTACCTTGGTTATCTGGGAAGGCCTGTTTAGTAAAATTTCATTTTTTAAATCATAAAGAAAATTCTGGCCCTTAAAATAAAAATAAGAACCGCCGAAAGCTCCGCCAACAAACCCAACCAAAAGTATAAATATGGTCCAAACGGCAAAACTAACAATTTTTTTTAGAGCTCCTGAATATTGCTGTTTTTTTGCCTCAATTTCTTTTTTCAAAAACTCAAAATAGGGCTTGGTTTTCTCCAAAACAATCCTTTTGTTTTTTTCACAATATTGGTTTGTTTCTTTTAAAAATTTTATTAAAAAATCAAAAATTTTCATATTTCTAAGCTTATTTTATACAAAAGTTTGTAAAAATCAATCCCCTCAAAACCTAAATTTGTTTTTCATACCCTTTCTTGCAAAATAAAAAATACTGTTTAAGCCAATTAAAAACGCCAAGATATCCAAATAGCAATAAAATAACTGTTAAATCGTCAATCCAGCCCTTAAGATTGGTTTTTTCTGATTTATGGGGATTTGTGCCAATTCCTTCCAGCCAAAAGCACTTTTTCTTGTTTTCCATCATATACTCGTTAATTGCCACTTCCAGTTGGTAATTTTTGGGCTTTCTGCTGGAAAAAACCTGTCTTAAATCCGCTGTTTTTAAAATCCGATGCCCAGAAGCTATAACATCGCCTCTAAAAAACTTTACTAGAAACAAAAGCCAGGTGGGGGTTGTTATTATTTTAAAAATGAACATATCAATAGAGTCTTCCGTTTTTACGGCATTTATTGCCTTTTCTATTTTTTCAATGTTAAGGTTATTTAAATCAGAATCAATTAAAAAAACATATCTGGTTTTCACAAAAGTCAAGCCGTTTTCAATAGCTGCTGACTTGCCTTTGTTTTTTCCCAATTTTATCAGTCTTATTTTGGAAAAAGTATTTTCAACTAATGCCGAGGTATTGTCAGTAGAGCCGTCATCAATGCAGATTATTTCCGAAATTCCTTTTATCTGGCTTATTGCTTTTAAAACCGAAGAAATTCTTTTTTCTTCATTGTAAAAAGGGATTATACATGAAATAATTTCTTTTTTTTCATCAGGATTTTCAGAAAAATTTTCGCTTTTTGTTGCAATAATCGGCATATATTTATTTTTCTTTATAATGGTTAAATCGGAATTTAATTTTTTGTTTTCTGTCAGGCCCAAAAATTAAAGAATAAATCTCAGAAATAAAATATTTAACAAATGCTTTTATCCAACCTTCTTTTTCAAATCTTCTCAAAGAATAAAATGGCTTGGTATTTCTTAAAATCCCAAATTTACTCTTTTTGGCTGCCCGCCTGATAAGGTCAATATCTTCGGCTAAAATAACTTTTTCGTCAAAACCATTTAAATTATCAAATAATTTTTTCTTTATTGCTATAAATCCAACACCGTGCGGAATTATATTTTCAAGGGCTGTTATCGGAAAATTATAGAATAAATGTAAAACTATTTCTCCGAAAAATCCTTTTTCCAAAGAACGCAACTGACTGGTGGCAACATCCAAATTCCTTGCTTTGAATTCCTTCAAGGCGTCTTTCAATTCATCTTTGTTTAGTTTCATATCAGCGTCCATGAAAATAATCACATCTCCTTTTGCTTGCCTGGCGCCATTGTTTTTTCCAACTGACGGCAAACCGCCTTTGACAATCCTGCAGCCATAGTTTTTTGCGATTTCTAAGGTCCTGTCGTTTGAACCAGCGTCAGAAACAATAATTTCCAAATCATTGTAATTCTGTTCCTTGATTGAATTCAAAAGACCCGGCAAATATTCTTCTTCGTTTAATTTGGGAATAACAATGGTAAGCATAAAAAATTTCTAATTCCGACAGCTTGCGGATTAATTTTTAAATAGTTCTTTTGCCGCGTTCCAAAATTCCGGATAATTTTGTTTTGTTTTTAACCAATACCACCATTCTGTTCCCCAAAAATAAATTTCATCAAATCCGGTTTTCTGGGCAAATTCTATGTGTTTTCCAAAATCATTTATCCAAAAAAGCTTTTTTTGCTTGTCTAAACTCAAGGCGTAAAGCGGTTTTTCACCCCATGGCTCCGCTTGAAATTCAGTCACAATTACTTTTTTATCAAAAAATGTTTTAACCAAATCAGCTCTTCTGCTGTAAAAAATCGGCGGAAACGGGTAGGGAACGGATAAATTAAATTCTCCAAACCAAGCATTTCTATACATACTTGTTCCAACCAAATCTCCATATTTTGCTGAGTTCAACCAAAATGAGAATTCTCCGCTATCTGTGATTAAAATTGGTTTGCCTGATTTGTCTAAATCCATAACCAGTTGAATTTCTTTCTCAAAAAAATCTTTGGAAATTTTAGGACAATCGCCAAAAGGAAAAAATATCTCATTTTCCACTTGCCATAATTTTACAGAAGAATTATCTTTATATCTCAAAACTATTTCTTTAACCAAGGTGGTGATTTTTTCTTCTTTTTCTTTATCAGTCAAATTTTTCGCCCATTCTGGAATATGGCATTCCGGCCAACGAAGCGTTTTCAAACCAATAGTTAAAATAAGCTCCACATCTCTTTTTTCAGCTTCATTTATTTGCCAATCCAAATCATTAAAATTATATTCTCCGGAATTTGCCTCAATTAAATCCCAGTCAGCCGACAATCTGATTTTTTTGGCGCCTAAATCGTCTAAAATCGCCAGAAACGATTCTTTCCATTCAATCCCCAATTGTTCCGCGTATCGCTGGGAAAAATTAACGCCCCAATTTATTTTTTCCGCTGGCTGCGGGCTGCCGAGAAAAAAATATCCCAAAATGCACAAAAAAACAGCTAAAATTATTAATAAAATTTTTGAGATTTTATTCATCTTTTATTTTATAAAAATTTTAAATACAAAAAAACAATGCCAAAAATAATTATTAAAATTGCCGCTATTTTTTGCAAAACAATCTTTCGCGCGATTTTTTCTTTTAAAAAACCTGGGAAATAAAAAGATAAAAACAGGGTTAGAACAAACAAAAATAAATATTGGACGCCTTGAAGAGAATTAAGAATAGCAACGCCGCCCATTGGCGCTAAAAATATTGCCCAGTTTGAAAGAAGACCTGCAAAAACCGATAAAATGCCTTGATTTAAGAATAAAACCCCTGCTGATTTTTTAGAAATACTTTTAGCGTAGCCAAAAACCTCATCCTGAACCTCCTTGAAAAAAATAAACATTATTCCAGCCAAAAAGCCGCCAATTTTTATCCAGATCAAAGCGTTCCAGAACGGCTGGGTCAAAAAAACATTTTTTGTCAGGACAATACTAAGTGAAAAGAAAAAAGCAGCGGCAACTGAAATAAAAAAACTTCTAGGGGTTATTTTTTTATCCAACTCATAAGAAATTAAAAAACTTCCCAAAACAAGAAGTAAAAAAGCCAAAAACTGCTGATTTGTAAAAATTGATGTTTCTGTTGTTTTTAAAAGATTGCCAATCAAAATAATCAGTAAAAAAGTGAAAATCGGGCCTAATCCGCCAACAGCTGAAACAACTCTTGAAACCTCATATTTTTTAAAACCGCTGTAAAAAAAGAAAAGCCCAATAATAAAAACAACACCGGCAAGAAGCGCCAATAAAAGCTCTTTTATCGGCATCATTGAAAAACCGACAAAAGGAGCAAGAAATAAAACTAAAATTCCAAGAATCCCGACATAAAAAGTGTAAACCTTAGGTTCCGGGATTAATGTTTTTAAAACAAATTTATCAAGTAGAGAAACGAAAGCTGAAATCAAATAAGAAAAAACGCCTATCAAAACCCATGTCATTTTGATTTTTTATTAATTGGACCTAAGGAATCCTTCTTTCAAGAAACTCTTTGATCTTGGCCTGAGAAATTTTTAATTGGAGCAATTTTTTAAACCTATATTTTTCCGTCTTCTGTTTTTTGCCGTCAATCCACTCCTCAACCCCAATTATACCAGATTTAAAAATCCATACTAACAATAAACCAATTGCCAGCGGCAAGAAAAAAGAATCAACCAAAAGATTATTGGTAATTCCCGTGGAAACGCTTGTCGCGACAGCCAGTGTCGCTTTTCTTTCCACAACAACGGTCGCTGAATCAGAACCAGAACCGCCTGCGCTGTAAACCAAAACAGTGTTAATCAATTTGGTTTGGCCAAAATTAAATTCCTTGGCTTCGGCGATTGTCGCATTAAAGCTTAAAATTTTTGTCTGACCGGAATTTAAATCGCCGATATTAATTCCTTTTATTATGTCGCCGCTTGCTGATTTTCCGTCAATGATTAAATTTCCGGCATAAGCCATTTTTGAAGGAAGATTATCCGAGACAACCGCATTTTTTATTGAAGAAACGCCATTGATAATTTTTATTTGGAAAGAAACAAGTTCGCCCGGGTCAGCTGGAAGAGAATCGCGCAAATAAACTCCATCTGAAACATTAGTAGCCAAATTTTCAACTTTTATTCCCGCTGTCCCGCAATTTTTGGCATTTATTGTTGTCGTATTTTCAGCAACCACGCCCAATTTCACAATCCTTATTTTGGCCGTATAAATTCCGGGGTTCCAATAATTGCAAAGTTTATCAACCGGCACAACCCTGCTATTGCTGTCCAAGGTTTTTTCCCAAGTGCCATTATTCATACAATCAAAATAAAAGGCGAAATAACCTTCTTCGCCGCCTAAAACCGTTGCGGTTAAACCAATGCCGTTAAGCGGAGCGCAACCCGCGGAAACGCTTGGTTTTAAAGAAACCGAAAGCTCGTCTTTTGTCTTGGATTCCTGGTAGTTTTCCCAATTATTCCATTCCAAGCAAGGGTCTGAATCATAATTTCCGCATTGCCTGATTTTTCCATTGGCATATTCTTTTTCTCCCAAAGAAGAGCATTCATCAACGCAAGTTGAATAGGTTGAATAATTTGACCATTCCAAGCAAGGGTCTGAATCATAGTTGCCGCATTGTCTTACTTTGTCTTGGTAATACTCTAATTTTCCAACATAAGAACACTGGTCGGAACAAGTGTCCGCAAAAACAAAAACAGGCAACAGTAAAATAATTGCAAGGATTAAAAAGCTTTTAATTTTTATAAAATTGGGTAAAAACATTTATATTTCTTTTTTAGTTCTGCGCCTCAATGGCAATCCTTTTTAAATCTTTGCCTGGGGGCCAACAACTAATTAATATTAACACATTTTTATTTTTTGTCAACCCGTTTTCAGGAATTTCTTCTCCCCTTTCAAGGAAAATCTTTCTATTAACAGAATAGGAGAATTTTTTGCTGTTATAATGGATAAAGATTTTATCGCCTTGTTCCAGTTCGTTTATCCTGCTGAAAATCCAATCGTATTTTATTTTAGGCCAGCCAATAGGCGCGCTGTGCCCTAAAATTATTGTTTGTCCTGTTTGGCCGGGAAATTTTGAATCCGGAAAATGGACAACTCCAAAATCCAATGATTTATAAACCAAGTCGCTGTTTTTCTCGTCTAAAAAAACAATTGGCGCTGAAATTTCCAAATTGGGAATTTCCAGAATATTCTGAAAAGCAGAATATTCATAATTAATTTTTTCTTTGGGCAAAAATTTTTCAGAGAGAATTTGGGAAACTGCCTTGTAATTGAAAATCCAGGAAATATTATTCCAATTTATTATTAAAAAACAGATTACAAAGAAAAAAATAAAAGCCCTTAAAAACGGCTTAATTTTCTTAATCACTATCATTATTTTATTATACCAAAAATCAGCGATTTGTCAATATTAAAAGCCGCAGAGGAGGGTCTGACCCTCCTCCGCGGCTAAATTAAGAAATTATTTTTTGGATGTTATAAACGCCGAGTTTCTCCCCTTCTATAAATGCTTGCATTGCCGCTTCTGCCAAATAGCCGGTTTTTAACCAGTCAAAAAGCCATTGTTCCGTGTATTTTGGATTTTCCTGAGTCATTCCATAACCGGATTTTATAAGCCATCTTTTGTTAAAATCTTCTTGGGAACCGATTGTCGGCGCAATAACAATCGGAATTCCCAAAGCGGAATAAAAAGAAAGTTCGCTTGGTTTTGTCCATAAAATGTCGGTTTTCCTGAGTTTTTTGTTAAATTCTTCAAAATAATCATAAATATTTTTCTGATAAATTATATCAATGTTTTCGTACAAATGGTCTTCTAGCCCCAGTTTTTTTACATTTTCCTGAAAATATTTTTTAACTTTCTCCTTGGTTCCTGCAGATAAAATTATTTTAACCGTTTTATTTTTTATCCTTTCTTTCAAGCTTTTTACAATGTTAATTCCAATCTCTTTTTGCGCTCCGGCCCCGCCGACAGAAAATAAAATAGTCAACGGATGGTTTGGAAAATCCGGCAAAGAACCAAGATATTTTTCAATCAAAACATGATATTTTGCCGAATATCTTTTTTGCGGGTCTAAATTCAAAAGACGATAACGCAAATTTTCTTTCAAAATTTCCATTTCTTCAGAACCGATATTTTCCAAAGGCAAAGGATAACCGGTTAAAAAAATATTTTCATTTTTAATCCCATACATTCTTAATCTTTCAACCACTCTTTGATTCGGGGCAAAATATTTAATTCTGCTTTTCTCGGGATTTAAAGAAGCCCAAATCCTGGCAATGTCAGCATCGCAAACAATGCAAAAAATCTCGCCATTGTAATCAAATCGTTCAGCCATAAAAGCCGGAAGAAAAAAAGAAGTGATGAAAGGAATCGGCTTGCCTCTTTCAATGTTTAATTTTCCGATTAAATCCCTGCCAAAACCCCTTTGAATAAGAGAAAAGTTTCCCCTTAAGGCCAGATTTGGTTTTGACAAATCTCTTTTGGGATAAAAAACCAAGATTCTTTGGAAAAAATCAAAAACAGAAAAAGCCAAATCTCCTAAAAGAGGAAATTTTTTAAATCTTGAAATCATTTCATAAAAATTCCTGGTTTGGCGCCAAAAAATCCTGTCTTTTTCCGGCATTCTGAAATAATCATTGGCATTTATCACATTCTGGGATTCTTGGTTTTTTTGTATAAGTCCGGACTGAGCCGCCAAAAACCTCAAAGGATACGCGGTCCTCTGATGGCCATAACCCATATTTACGGTAATAATCCAGGCCTTTTTTGATTCATCTGAAATTCTCATATTTGGAATTTTCTTTTTTTAATTATAAACCAAGTGATTAAAGATAAAAAGAGGTAGTAAATCACAAAAACGACAAATGAAAGGTTTTTAATTTCAGCGATTGCGAAAGGGACTTTGTCAAAATACCTGACAACTTCCAAAAAATATCCAAAAACCAAAATTAAAAACCAATTTACGAAAAAAGTAAGTTCCAAATGGAAAAAACCCAGAATTATCAAAGCTGAACCTGTTATCAAAATAAAAGGAAAAAGCGGCGCGATTAAAATGTTTGTAATCGGGCTGATAACTGAAATTTGTCCAAAATTATAAGCCAGTATCGGAACCACGAAAATTTGAGCCGCAAAAGTCATTGCTAAAACCTCGCTGATTATTCTCGGCATTTTTATTTTTTCAAGCAAATCGTTAAAAAACTGCGACAAATAAATAATCCCCAGAATAGCCATCGCTGAAAGCTGAAAACCAATGTCATAAATGACAAAAGGGTTGAATAAAATCATAAAAAAAGCCGCCATAATCACCAATCTGTCCGACTGGGTCGCGTAGCCGATTTTTTGGACTGTTAAAAAAATTACAGCCATAATAGCGGCTCTTACGGCAGAGGCCGGAAAACCGATTAAAATCAAATAAATCGCCAGAAACAAAATAACGATATAAAACGCCTGTCCTCTCCAAAATCCCAAAAGGATTAAAATTTCAACAATCAAAAAAGCCCAAATCGTAATGTGCATTCCTGAAATCGCCAAAATATGGCTCACTCCGGTGCGGTTTAATCTGTCATTCCATTCTTTGGGAATGGTGTTTCTTCCGCCCAAAATCAAAGCTGACAAAAAGTCAGCTTTGATTTTGGGCAAGCTGAAATTTATAATTTCCTTGGTTTTGTTCTTAAAACCGATAATTTTTTTATAAAAAGACATTTCCAAGTTTTGAGGGCAATTTATTTTTTTGGTCTCAGGAAGATAAATTGTTCCCTTTACTTCCCTGGAAAGCAAATAATGCCTGTAGCCGTCATCGTCAATTGAATCAATGTTTTTTATTTTTCCTTTGATTTCCAAACAATCGTACTCTTGAATATAAAAACTATTGGATACATTCACGGAAAATTTATTTCCGTTTTTCAGAGATTTAGCCAAAAAACTTTGAAATCTTTCTTTTGGCGAGGGCTCGCTGATTACAAAAACCGCCAATTTTTCTTCGGCAAAAACATCAAGGTTTTTAATTTTCTCCAAATTAAAATAAAAAAATCCGGCTCCGATAAAAAAACACAAACCAAACAAAAAAAAGAAAGAAATTAAAATTTTTTTGAAAATAATTTTTTCAACAATAAAAAAAACAAAAAAAGGAACCAAGAAAGCAATCAAAAACAATTCCCATTTTTCCAATTCAAAAAAAGAGGCGAAAATCACGCCACTAATGAAAAAAAGAGCGACCAATAAACTCCAATCAAAATTTTCCTCGTCCATTTTTAGATGTTTCTTATTTCGCAAACTTCAAAAAACGGCGCAATTGAGTTCCTGATTTCCACCAAATAATCGTCCGGATAGGGCTTGACGCTCTCAAAATAGGGGTCAACTGTTTTTGCGCCGATAAAATTCTGAAGATAATATCTTCTGGAACCTTTTATCCATTTTGCTATTTCTAAAATGTCTTCTTTGTTTAACAACTCCGGGACAACGGTTGTTCTAAACTCAAAATCAATGTTTGAATTTCTTAAAAGAGCGATTGATTGTTCTATTAAATCGCCAACATTTTCTCCTATGCCTGAACGCGTTATTTCAAGATAACGATTTTTCGGAGCTTTTATATCCATGGCAACATAGTCAATCAGTCCCCTTTTTAAAAGCGACTCAATAACCGTTGGGTTGCTTCCATTAGTGTCAATTTTAACCGAATACCCAAGTTTTTTTATTTTTTGGACAAAATCAATAATTTCTTTGTTTAGGGTTGGTTCTCCGCCAGTAATGCAAACTCCTTCCAAAAATTTTTTTCTTTGTTTGAGAAAATCAAAAATTTCTTGTTCCGGAATTTCTCTGATTTGTTCAATTTTTTCCGGACAAACCAATTCTGAATTGTGGCAAAAAGGACAAAAAAAATTACAGCCCGCGATAAAAATAGTGCAGGCCAATTTTTGAGGGTAATCAATCAGGGTAAATTTTTGCAGTCCTTTTATTTTCATATTTTTTTCAAAGAGAATTCTTTTCTCTCTTTGAATTCTTCCTGCTTGCCCAAATTCCATTGCTGAATAGGCCTTAAATAGCCCACAATACGCGAATAAACCTCACAGGGCTGATTGACAACGCATTTGGGACAAATATGGTATTCTCCGGAAATATATCCATGAATCGGGCAAATTGAAAATGTCGGGCTAAAAGTAATGTAAGGAAGTTTGAAATTTTCAAAAATCTTTTTTATTAAACTTTTGACAACTGCAGTATCAGAAACTCTTTCGCCTAAAAATATGTGGAACACTGTTCCGCCCGTGTATTTTGACTGGAGATTATCCTGCAATTTCAGGGCTAACGATAAATCATCTGTATAATTAACCGGCAATTGGCTTGAATTGGTATAATAGGGCGATTTTGTTCCTGCAGTAATTATGTCCGGATACCTTTCCTTGTCCTTTAGCGCCAAACGATAAGACGTGCCCTCTGCCGGAGTTGCTTCCAAATTATACATGCTTCCTGTTGCTTCTTGGTATCCCACTAAAATATCTCTCATAAAATTCAGAACTTCTTCGGCAAATTTTCTTCCTCTTTTAGTTCCAATGTCTTCTCCCAAAAAATTCAAAAGCATTTCATTCATTCCAACTAAACCAATGGTTGAAAAATGGTTGGAAAAATATTCCCCTCTCATTTTTTCCACATCAGCGAGATAAAATTTAGAATAAGGATAAAGTCCTTTTTTTATAAAACCTTCCAAAACCTTTCTTTTTATATCCAACGATTCTTTTGACATATCCATCATCTTTTTTAATCTGTCAAAAAACTCTTTTTTAGTTTTTGACAAATATCCTATTCTCGGAAGATTGATTGTCACCACTCCAATGGAACCTGTTTTGGGGTTGGAACCAAAAAGCCCGCCGCCTCTTTTATACAATTCCCTATTGTCCAAACGTAATCGACAACACATACTCCTAGCGTTTTCCGGCTTCATATCAGAATTAATAAAATTGGCAAAATAATTAATGCCGTATTTTGCGGTTGATTCCCAAAGCGAATCATAAACCGGATTATCCCAGTCAAAATCGCTGGTAATATTTATCGTTGGTATCGGAAAGGTAAAAACCCTGCCCTTGGCATCGCCTTCCATAAATCCTTCAAAAAGAGCTTTATTAAAAACATTCATTTCTTCCTGAAATTCTCCATAGGTTTCTTTTTGTTGTTTGCCGCCGATTATTACCGGCTGATTTTTTAAATCGCCTGTTGGCTTTAAATCCAAAGTGATGTTTGTAAAAGGAGTTTGAAAACCGACTCTTGTTGGAATTGAACAATTGTATAAAAATTCTTCAATTCCTTGTTTTACTTGGATATAATTCAAATTATCATACCTAATGAAGGGCGCTAAAAGAGTGTCAAAATTTGAGAGCGCTTGGGCGCCAGCGCTTTCTCCTTGAAGAGTATAGAAAAAATTAACTATTTGCCCCAAAGCAGCTCTAAAATGCTTTGCTGGTTTGGATTCTACCTTTCCAGGAACCCCTCCATAGCCACGCATTAAAATGTCTTGCAAATCCCAACCGCAACAATAAGTTGCAAGCGCGTCTAAATTATGAATATGCAAATCACCGGAAGAAGCAGCTTCTCTGATTTCTTGGGGATAAATTTTATTAAGCCAGTATTTTTTTGTAACAGCAGCTGTAACGTAATGGTTTAATCCCTGCACCGAATAAGTCATATTTGCGTTTTCCTTAACCTCCCAATCGGTTTCTCCGATATATTGCTCCACCAAAGCAACCGCCTCATCAACGGCAGTGGCGGTTTCTCTTAATCTTCTTCTTTGCTCTCTATAAAGAATAAACGCTTTGGCTGTATCAACCAGTCCTTCTAAGATCAAAACCTCTTCAATAATATCCTGAATTTGTTCAACGGTCGGAATTTCTCCTGGTTTGAACCTCCTGCTTAAAATGCCCAAAACTTTTTGGGTAAGCTTTTTGGCGATTTTTCCATCGCCCTGATTTACCGCGGTAACCGCCTTAAAAATAGCTGCTTCAATTTTTTCCAATGAAAAATCAACGATCTGGCCGTCTCTTTTTTGCATTTTGTCAAAATGAAATGTTTTTCTTGTTTGCGGAACCATAAAAAATAAAACTAATTGTTAAAACCAGTAACCAAAAGAGTCAGTTCAATGGAATCATCAACGATTTTGCCGTCTTCTTTTGCTCCAAAAATAATTTTTGCCCTGCTGTCAATTTTGGACTTTATCAAATTGGCTATGTCTTTGATTTCAAACAAAGATAAATTTTTTCCTGCCACATTAAATAAAACCCCGCTTGCTTTTTCTATTCTTGTTTCTGTAAGCGGCGAAGAAATCGCCCTAGCCACTGCCTCTGCCACTCTGTTTTCGCCCCTTGCCTTGCCAATGCCAAATAAAGCGCAGCCGGAATTTTTCAAAATTGT
This sequence comes from bacterium, assembly GCA_030689665.1. Classification (GTDB taxonomy): domain Bacteria; phylum Patescibacteriota; class Minisyncoccia; order Minisyncoccales; family JAUYFS01; genus JAUYFS01. The sequence continues at coordinate 13,787 of JAUYFS010000007.1, read as the reverse complement.
TTTTACATCGGCAAAATCAACATTAACCATTCCCCTCTGTGAGATGAGCTCGGAAATTCCTTTTACCGCTTGCCTTAAAACATCGTCGCAAATCCAAAAAGCTTCCAAAAGAGATGTTTGTTTGTCTATCATTGCCAATAAATTATCATTATTTATAACAACTAAACTATCAACCTTGTTTTTTAGTTCGGAAATGCCCTGCTGGGCATTTCTTTCTCTTTGTATTCCTTCAAAAGAAAACGGGGTTGTCACAATCCCAATGGTTAAAATTCCGGCTTTTTTCGCTAATTCCGCCACTATTGGAGAAGCTCCGGTACCGGTTCCTCCTCCCATTCCGCAAGTTATAAAAACCATATCGCTGCCGGCTAAAACTTTTTCAATTTTTTCTTTTGATTCCAAAGCCGCTTTTCTGCCAAGCGAAGAATCCATTCCTGTTCCCAAACCGCGGGTCGTTTTTTCTCCGATTTGAATTTTAAAATCTGCTTTTATTTTTTTTAAGTCCTGAAAATCAGTATTCAAAGCAACCAGTTCAATGTTGCCTATTTTGGCTTTATTCATGCGATTTAAAGCATTGCCCCCCGACCCCCCAACGCCAATGACTTTGATTTTTGTTTTGCGAATCATTTTAAGTTTTATTAAGGATTGAAAATTTTGAATATTTTTGACAAACCGCTGACGATATTTATTCCCGAATCGCCGCCTTCTTCGTCCTTTGCCTCAATTCCCAAAAGAACCAAACCGGCTAAACTTGCTATCGTTGGATCTTCTTCTAAGCCCAAAATTCCTTTGGGAATCCCGATTTTCGCCGGCAATTTTAATTCTTTTCTTGCCAGGTCGTCTATGCCTTTGATTTTTGTTCCGCCGCCGGTTAAAACAACTCCTGCCGGCAATTTTCCCTGCCTTTCTATTTTTTTCAGCTCTTGATTGACAATGTCAAAAATTTCCAGAACCCTTGCTTCAATTATTTCAAATAATGATTTTTGCAAAAAAACTATTTCTTTGTCTTTGATTATTTTTATTTTTTTATTTCCTGAATACCCCTTTCTCTTAAAGCAAGTTCCAAATTCTTTTTTTATTCTTTCCGCTATCTCAACGTCAATTTTTAATCCGATGGCGATATCATTGGTAATATGCGAGGAGCCAATCGGAAAAACAGCCGAGTGCAAAATACAACCTTCTTCAAAAACCGCCATTGATGTCGTGGCGGCGCCAATATCAATTAATAAAACCCCAAGTTCTTTTTGTTGGGGCGTTAAAACAGCTATGCTTGCCGCTATGGCCGAAGGAACTAAATCGCTTATTCCCAAACCTGCTTCCACGACACAATCTTTTAGATTCCTTACATACGGGGAAAAAGCGCAAAAATTCAAAACTTCTGCTTCTAATCTTACTCCATGCATTCCAGTTGGCTGTTTTATTCCGTTTTGACCGTCAACGATAAAATCCTTTACCGAGGAATCAATTAGCTCGTAATTGTTGGGCAAACTCACTGTTTGAGCCGCTAGTATCACTCTTTCAACATCATCTTGGGAAATAGTTTGGTCAGCCCTTGAGACAGAAACCAAGCCCTTGCTTAAAACCGTGTACAAGTGTTTGCCGTTTATGTTAATGGCAACATCCTGAATTTCTTCAGTATTTACCTCTTTTATTTGGCTGAGAAGCTGCTGAATTTTTTTTGTAACCTTTTCCGGCTCCACCACAATGCCTTTTCTTATCCCGTCCGACTTAATCATTCCTTTGGCAACGACTTCCAATAAATCAGAATCTTTTCTTCTCACAACGCCCAAGAGTTTAATGGAATCTGTGCCTATATCCAATCCTGTGGTAATTTCATTGTGGCTCATTTTATAAAAATTAATTTCTTTTATCTGTTAGAGTTTGAAAATATTTTTTCTCTTTTCTCTCCATTTTCAGCGATTCTTTTTTGTTTTTATGGCCATAGCCCAATAAATGGAGAATTCCGTGGATAAAACTTTTTATTAACTCCGAATTAAAATCTGTTCCCGCTTCTCTCGCAATTTTTTTCAACTCTTTGGGGCATAAAAATATTTCTCCCAATTCCTTTTCTTTTTCCGGCAAAAAAAACTTGTTTTTTACGTCTTTATTGGAAAAAGAAATCACATCTGTAATTTCGTTTTTGCCGCGATATTTTTTGTTTATTTTTTTGATTTCTTGCGAATCAACCAAAACAACTGAAATTTGTCCTTGCTTTTTCTCCGCTCCCAAAACCAATTTTATTATTTTTTCAAAAAGATTTTTTTTAATCTTAATCTTTGCCAAATTTAAAAAATCAGCCATATTCTAAAATCAATTTCCCGACAACTCGGAACGCACAACTTGGCTAAGCAAAGCTCCGTCAACGCGTCCTTTATTTTTAAGCATCAAAGCAGACATTACTTTTCCAAAATCTTTCTCGCCGGTTTCTTTTATAAATTCCTGAACTTGTTTTTTTATTTCGTCCTCAGTCAGTTGTTTCGGCAAATAATTTTCTAAAAATGAAAGTTCCGCTTTTTCTTTTTGAACCAAATCGTCCCTGCGCCCCTTTTCAAATTCCCTTATTGAATCTTTTCTTTTTTTTGCCTCTTGAAAAATAATTGTCCCAATTTCTTCTTCATCCAATTTGGTTTTTTCTTCCAGTTCTTTTTCATCCATTCCTTCTTTAAAAACCTTATATCTTTTTTCTTTTCGCTTATTTTGAATTTCCGCTATCAACAACCTTAAAACGCTTTGGGCTAAAGCATCTTTTCCTTTTAACGCCTTATTTAAATCTTCTTTTATTTGGTCAAAAAAAGGCATAAAAAAATATTAAAATTTTTTTACCGACAAACCCAGTTTTTCTTCTCTTTCGTGCTGTTTCTTCAACTCCAAACTCCTCAGGGCTTTCTCTTTTCTTGCCCTTTTATTCAGCGGCCTGTGCCTAAACATTTTTTTCCTTATTCCAAATAAAATTCCGCTGTCTCTAATCGCCTTGGTAAATTGAAAAATCAGGCTCTGGACAGATTCTTTGGCTTTTCTTCTTACTGTTAATGGCATTTTATTTTATTAATTATTAGGGTAATTCTTCTATATCCCTGGAAACGAGATGCAAATGAATATGGTCAATTAATTGCCCTCCCCTTCTTCCTACATTAAAGATTAATTTGTATCCAGTCAAGTTGTGTTTTTCAGCTATTTTTTTGGCTGTTAAAATTAATTCCCCGGCCAAATCTTTGTTTTTTTCTTCCAAATCGCTTACCGATTCAATGTGTTCTTTGGGAACTATCAAAAAATGAATTTTGGCTTTTGGCCGTATATCTTTAAAAGAAATTATCTTGTCATCTTCATATATGATTTCGCTTGGTATTTCTTTTTTTATAATTTTGCAAAATAAGCAATTTTTCATCTTAGGTTTTGATAATTTTTTTTAATTCCTGAATCAAATCGTTTATTCTGACCAAATCCTGCTGCTCGGAAGCCATATCCCTAATCAAAATTTTTCCTTCCGCAGCTTCTTTTTGCCCCAAAATCAGGACAATTGGAATTTTCAGCTTGTCAGCCCTGCCAAGTTGTTCTCTCAGATTATCTTTATTTAAACTGGCTTCAATCTTTATGTTTGCCGCTCTCACATCTTGCAGAATTTTCATGCTTATTTTTTTGGCAGAATCTCCGATTTGAACCAAGAAAACCTGAGATTCATCTTCCTCCGGTTTTATTCCCATTTCTTTCAATTTATCAATCACCCGCTCCACTCCGATGCCGCCGCCGCAAGCCGGCAAATTTCTTTTGTTGTAAACCCTTATCAAATCATCAAATCTTCCTCCGCCAGCCAAGCTTATTTTTTTATTTTGCTCGTTTTCGTCATTTTCTTCTTTGTTTTTTTCATCTACTGAGAAAATTTCAAAAACTGTCTTGGAATAATAATCCAAACCGCGAACCAAATATGGATTTAGGGTGTAAGGAATTTCCAAAATATCCAAAAATTCTAAAACCTCTTTAAAATGTTCCTTGCACTCCAGACAAAGATAATCAATTATTTGCGGAGCGTTTTCAATAATTTCCCTGCAAGTTGTTTCTTTGCAATCTAAGACCCTAAAAGGATTGGAAATAATTCTTCTTTTGCAGTTTTGGCACAGATTGTTGGAAAATTTTCTCAAATATTTGACCAAGGCGGTTATAAATTTAGAATTGCATTTTTTGCATCCCAAAGAATTAATTTCCACTATTAAATTTTTAATTCCGTATTTGTTGATAATATTAAAAAGCAAGGCAATAACCTCTGAATCAACTGACGGGCAGGATTCTCCCAAAACCTCTGCTCCAAATTGCCTGAATTCCCTGTATCTGCCGGCTTGAGGCGATTCGTGGCGAAAAAATGGGCCGTAGTAAAAAAGTTTTATTGGCTGAGGCCAGCTGACCATTCCATGCTCTAAATAAGCCCTGACAACCGGCGGCGTTCCCTCGGGCCTAAGCGCCACCCAATCATTGCCTTTAGTTCTGAAAGAATACATTTCTTTTTGAACAATGTCTGTCGCGGCTCCCGTGCCTTTGATAAAAAGGTCTGCGCTTTCCAAAATTGGCGTGTCAATTCTTTTAAAATTATACAAATTGCACAATTTTTCAAATATTTTCTCAAATCTCCTGTAATAAAATTGGTCCTCGGGCAAAATGTCGTGCATTCCGGCCAATGATTGAATTGGAATAGTTTTTTTCTCTTCTTTTTCCATATTTTTTATTTGTTTTACCTCGCCGAAGTCCTCAGAACAAAAGCGGGCTTGCCCCGCCAAAGGATTTTACTTTGTCCAGCCAAGGACGGACTGCGTCACGCCGTAGCTCTGGCGAAGCTCGCCTCCGCTCTTGCAAGCTTCGGCGGAGCGAAGGCGGGTTATTCATTTATTTGAAGAAGTGCTTTGTTTTAAAAAGTTCTGCAGTCCAACCAAAGAAATTGGCCTAAGAACAACTCTGCCGATAATGCTGTTGGTTTTTATCGGTCCCCACATTCTGGAATCAGATGAATGTTCCCTGTTGTCTCCAAGAACAAAATATTCGTCAGGTTTTAAAGTAATTGTTATCTTGCCAGGAGTAAGCGTTCCTTCCGTCAGATATTTTTCTTCCAAAACTTTGTCTTCGTAATCATAGCGAATTGAAATTTTGTTGTCTTTCACAAAAAGCGTTTCTCCGGGAAGCCCGATTATTCTTTTAATAAACAATTCTTTGGGATTAAGCGGATAATGGAAAACAACAACTTCTTCTCTTTTTGGTTCTCTGAATTTATAAGTTAATTCATCAACTATCAAATAGTCGCCGTTGTGGTAGGTTGGTTCCATTGAAGAATATTTTACAAAAAAGGGTTGAAAGATAAAAAACCTGATTGGCAAAACAACAACTAGCGCCAGTAAAAAGAGAAAAATTGCTTCAATAATAAATTTCTTAGTTATCATTTTAGTTTTAGATTTTGAATTTTCTACGATTATAACAAAACAGAAACTAAAAAACAAACTAAATCTGTAAAAAATTTCTAATTTCTAATTTTTAATTTCTACTAAATTATCAAATATTCAATTTCTAAACGCTAATTTGTTTGAAAATTAATTCATTGAAAATTTAATGAAAATTAGAAATTGAAAATTGAAAATTACTTTAGGATTTATGTTTTTCGCTTTGCGTTTTACATTTTGTTATAATTGAATAATGGAAATATTTATTATTGGCTTGGGAAACCCGGAAAAAGAATATGAAAAAAGCCCGCACAACACGGGTTTTGAAGTGATTGATAAAATAAGCAAAAAAAATCAATTTGGAGAATTTAAAGAGTCCTTTGATAAAAAATACCTTGTCTCAAAGGGTAAAATCGGCAAGAAAAATGTGGCTTTGATAAAACCGCTTACTTTTATGAATAATTCCGGAGAAGCAATAAGGTCTCTAATAAAAAAATCAGGGGCTAAAAAAGAAAATTTATGGGTTGTTCATGATGAGATTGATTTACAGGCTGGAAAAATTAAAATTTCCCAAAATAAAAAATCTGCCGGGCATAAAGGAGTTGAAAGCATAGTGAAAACTTTAAAATCAAATGACTTTGCCAGGTTTAGAATCGGCACTTGCCCCTTTAAAAACAAAAGTTCTATAAAAGATATGGGAACTTTTTTGTTAAAACCGCAAAACCAAGAAAAATTGAAATTAGTGAATAAAGGAATAAACAATGCCGTCAAAGCGATTGAAACAGCTCTTGAAAATAGTTTGGCAGCAGCAATGACCCAATTTAACAAATAGAAAGCAACAAGGTTTTCAGACAACTCTCGCAGGCAACAAAGCATGATTCCAAGCAAAGCGAGGATTTGTTGCCAAGAGTGTAGATAGTTAAATCTCGCTGGAGATTTAACTATCTGTGTCTAAAAACCTTGTTGCTGTTCAGTTAATAAAAAATAAACCGTTAAAGCTAACGACAGGCTCCACAATTCCAGGCAATAGCCTGCGAATCATGGATTTAAAGCCCCTCAAGAAAGGAGGGAAACTTGGAGGGGCTACCTATCGCCAGCTTTAACGGTTTATTTAAATATCAAGGTTTTTAACTCCCTTGGCAAATGTCTGAATAAACTTTTTTCTCGGCAAAACTTCGTTTCCCATTAAAATATCAAAAATCCTGTCAGCCGCTTTCCCGTCCTCAATGAAAACTTTTTTCAGAACCCTTCTGTATGGGTCCATGGTTGTTTCCCATAATTGTTCTGTGTTCATTTCTCCCAAACCCTTATATCTTTGTATTGATGCTCCAGAAATTTTTTCCTCGCCGGCTTCCTCTTCCTCGCCTTCATCTTTTTGCTTTTTAATTGGCTTTATTTTTTTAGAAATTTTTGCCGAGGAATCTTCTCTAAATTTTTCCATTATGCTTATTTTTTGTTCTTCTGAATAAGCATATTCGCTCTGTCTTCCTTTTTGCACTTTATAAAGCGGCGGCTGGGCTATGTAAAGATATCCCCTGTCAATTATTTCTTTAAAATAACGGAAGAATAAAGTTAAAAGAAGCGTTCTTATGTGCGCGCCGTCAACATCAGCATCTGTCATTATAATGATTTTGTGGTATCTCAGTTTTTCAATGTTAAAATCATCGGCAATCGCAGTGCCCATGGCAATTACCAAAGACCTGATTTCTTGAGATGCCAATACTTTGTCAATTCTTGATTTTTCAATATTCAAAATTTTTCCCCGCAACGGCAAAATCGCCTGAGACCTTCTATCCCTTGCGCTTTTAGCGCTTCCGCCGGCACTGTCTCCTTCCACAATAAAAATCTCTGATTCCTCTGATTTTCTGTTTATGCAATCAGCCAATTTACCCGGCAAACTTAACCCTTCCAAAAGCCCTTTTCTTAAAACTGTTTGTTTTGCCGCTTTGGCGGCTTTTCTGGCTAGCGAAGCCAAAACGCATTTTTCAATAATCAATTTGGCGTCCTGCGGATATTTTTCAAAATAATCCAAAATCGCTTCTCCGACAACCTGTTCAACAATTGGTTTTACTTCCTGATTTCCCAACCTGGCTTTTGTTTGCCCTTCAAATTGGGGGCCTGGAATTCTGATTGCCACAACAGCGATAAGCCCCTCCCTTACATCATCACCTGTCAAGTTTTCATCCTTTTCTTTGAAAAATTCATTTTTGCGGGCATAGCTGTTTATGCTTCTCGTCAAAGCTGTCCTGAACCCAACTAAATGATATCCGCCCTCTCTGGTGAAAATATTATTTGTAAAACTCTCTTCATAAGCGTCTATTTCATTTGTATATTGGAAAGCAACTTCAAGTTCAAAATTTTCTTTTTTTTGCTGGACAAAAAACGGGCTCGGATTGCTTGTTTCATACCCTCTTACCAAATACCTTAAATAAGACAAAACGCCGCCTTCAAAATAAAATGAATAAGTAAAATGCGGCTCTCTTCTTTCGTCTCTGATTCTAATTTTTATTCCTTTTGTCAAATAGGCTTGCTGGCGAAGATGATTTGTGATTTTTTTGATGTCAAATTTGTCATTGGTGGTAAATATCGTTTCATCCGGCTCAAAAGTTATTTTTGTGCCGGTTTTTTTGCAGGTTTTTTCTTTTTTCAATTTTCCAATCGCTTTTCCTTGTTTAAATTCCAAAGAATAAAGGTTTCCTCCGCGGCAAACCTCTGCCTTCATATATTTTGACAAAGCGCAAACAACAGAAACCCCGACCCCGTGCAAACCGCCGGACATTTGATAGGTTTTTTCGCTAAATTTAGCGCCCGCGTGAAGAGTTGTCAAAACCGTTTCCAACGCCGATTTCTTTGTTTTTTGATGAATATCAACAGGGATTCCCCTTCCGTCGTCTTCAACGCTTGTCCTGTTGTTGTGCATCAAAACAATTTCAATATTTTTGGCGTGTCCGCCTATGGCTTCGTCAAGACAATTATCAACAACCTCCCAAATCAAATGGTGCAGCCCCTCAGGACCGGTAGAACCAATATACATTCCGGGCCTTTGCCTCACTGGCTCCAGGCCTTCCAAAATTTGAATGTCTTTTGCCGTATATTCTTTATTTTTTGCCGCTTCTTTTGACATTTTGTTTTTTAAATTAAAACAGGAACCAAAAGGTTCTATTAAAGTTTTATTTTCTCACTTGCCAATCTTTTTGTTTCTCTAATCCCATTATAATATTTTTCATTAAATTATCAATTTCCTCGCTGGAAAGCGTTTTGTTTTCCGACTGAAAAATAATCCTAAAAGCCAAACTCTGCTTGCCTTTAAAAAGCTCTTCTTCGGAATAAATGTCAAACAGCTCAATGTCGCTTATTAATTTTCCCCCCAATTGGTCTATTTTTCTGACAACTTCGTCAATTTTAACTTCCAAAGGCACTAAAATTGAAATATCTCTGACAACTGACGGAAAGGCGGAAATTGAGCTGAAGGTTCTTTCTTCTCTGGAAATTTTTATCAATTCTTCCAAATCAAATTCGGCCACCATTATATTGGCGTCTATGTTTAAATTTTTTAGCAATGCCGGATTCGCCTCCCCTATCTGGCCGATTGTTTTGTCTTGAATTTTGATTGTTGCCAATCTTTTCGGATGCCAGAAAATAATTCTTTCTTGGATTAAAGGAACAACATCGTCAAACCAAGAATCAGCGATTCCCAATTCCTGCAGAAATGTTTCGGTAATTCCTTTTAAAAATCTAAAATCATCAAGCTCCATTTTTTTATTTTTGTCAGCCATTAGAAACGCCATGGATTTTTTCTCTTCTATCCCCTGAACATCGTAAATTGATTTTTTCCTTCCATTGGGGCTGAAAATTTTTCCTATTTCAAAAATTTGGAATTTGTCAAAATAACGCAAATTTTTCTTTGCTGAATCCAAAAAATTCGGGATTAAACTTGGCCTTAAATACTGAAATTCGGAACTTAAAGGATTTTCCAATTCCACCAGAGAATGATTTGAATATTTAAGGATATTTTTTTGGGTTTGAGATATGAAGGAATAATTGAAAACCTCGCTGAATTTCAACTCTTTCAGGAAATCCCTGATTTTTTCTTCCAAATAATTTGATTCGTTGGTATCAACTGGTTTTGCGTGAATCATCGGCTCTTTTGCCAATATTTTTTCCACTCCGTAAATTCTGCAAATTTCTTCAACCAAATCTTCCTGCAGCAGCAAATCTTTCCTTAATGTGGGAACTTCAATTAAAACTGAATCTTTTTCCTTTTTTATTATTTTCAAGCCCAATCCTTGTAAAATTTTTATAATTTCCTGAATTGAAATCGCTATTCCCAAAATTTTTTCAACTTTTTTGAAATTCAATTTGATTTTCCAGTTTTTAATTGGCGCGGGATAAAAATCAGCGATTTCTTCAACAGCTCCGCCAGCAACCTCTTTTATTAAAAAAACAACCCTTTTCATTCCTTCTAAAGTTAAATTTGGGTCCAGGCCGTGTTCAAAGCGAAGCGAACTGTCTGTTCTTAAAGCCAGTTTTTGGGAGCCCTTTCTGATAACCAATTGCTGGAAATTGGCTGACTCAATTAAAATATCCTTGGTTTTTTCAGTGATTTCAGCTTTTTTGCCGCCCTTGATTCCGGCGATTGCCAAAGAATCTTTGCTGTCGGCAATCACTAAAATGTTTTCATCTAAAACGAATTTATTATCATCCAGGGTTGTAATTTGTTCTCCTTTTTTCGCTTTTCTGACAATAATATTTTTATCTCCTATTTTCGCAAAATCGAAAACGTGTAGCGGCTGTCCTGTTTCCAACATCGCGTAATTGGCAGCATCAACAATATTATTTATTGAATTTAATCCGCTTGCCTCAAGTTTTTGCCTTAGCCATTTTGGAGATTCTTTTACCCTAACTCCTTTCATCAAAATTGCCGTGTAGCGCGGACATAATTTTTTATCTTTAACCTCAACATTAAAACTCTTTCCTTGTTTTTTAATCCCAGTTAAATTTTCCGCTACTGGCAATTTTATTTTTTTGTTCAAAATCGCGCTTAATTCTTTGGCAATTCCCAAATAACTAAAACAATCAGGCCTGTTTGCCAAAATTTTAATGTCTAAAATATAATCGCTTCCCTGTTTTTTCACCTCTTCAACTTCAAAAGCATGGTTTGTTATTAAATCAACGACTTTTTTATAATCAGGAATCTTGTCAAAATATTCTTTTAACCAGTTATATGAAAATTTCATGTTAAAATTGTTTTAAAAACCTTAAATCCGAAGAATTAAACCATTTAATGTGGTTGATTTTATATTTCATCATCACCAACCTGTCCATGCCCATTCCAAAAGCAAAACCCTGCCATAATTTCGGGTTTAATCCGCTCGCTTTTAAAACATTCGGATGAACTATTCCAGCTCCGCCTAATTCAACCCAACCAGTTTTCTTGCAAGCTGAACATCCTTTTCCCTCACAGACCATGCAAGAAATATCAATTTCAAAACTTGGTTCGGTAAAAGGGAAAAAACTTGGCCTTAAACGAATTTCAACATCTTTTTTGAAAAATTTTCTGAAAAAATTCAAAAGAATCGCTTTTAAATTGGCAACATTTATATTTTCGTCAATCATCAATCCTTCAACTTGATGGAATTGAAATTCGTGCGACGCATCTGTGGCTTCGTGCCTATAAGCCCTGCCAGGAACAATTATTTTTATTGGCGGCAGATGTTTTTCCATATACCTGACTTGAACAGGGCTTGTGTGAGTTCTCAATAAATTTTTCTGGCCATTGTTGTCTTTAATCCAAAAAGTGTCCCACATATCGCGAGCCGGGTGGTCTTTTGGCACATTTAGAGAATCAAAATTATACCACTCTGTTTCAACCTCTGGCCCCTCAATTGATTCAAAACCCATTCCCCTGAAAATTTGTTCAACTTCTCTCCTAACCAAAGTTACTGGATGAAGATGTCCCTTGGTGATTTTGTGGCCCGGAGCTGAAACATCAAAGCTTTCTTTTTCCAATTTTTCACTATTAAATTTTTCTTTGATTTTTTCGCTTTCTTTTTCCAAAATTTCCAAGAAATCTTTTTTAAGAGTATTCAATTTAGCGCCGAATTTTTGCTTGTCTTTTGGCGGCAAATCTTTTATTAAACCAAAAAAACAGGTAATTTCGCCCTTCTTACCCAAATAGCGGTTAAAGATTTCGTTTAGAGTTTTTTCAGAATCAATTTTTTCTATTTCTTTTTTGAATTGTTCTGAAATTCCCTCCAACTCCTTTTCTGAAAGCATAAAAAATTTATAAATCTATATTATTTTATAATAACAAAATAGTTTCTTGTTTTCAAGTAAAAAAACAAGGGAAAAATTCCCTATAATTCCCTATTTTTTATATTATTGTCTGTTTATCTTCTTACAAAAAATTTCCGCCTCCTCAAAGCCCCTGATATAATCGGACCAAAAATATGGTCTGCAAATCTGATCTGATTCTTTTAACTCCTTGCCTATCATAAAAAATACATTCATATCAACCATTTTCATTATTTTTTCCTGAAAAGCTTTATCTTGGAAAAAATCCTCAATCAAACCAAAGCCATAAGCTTTTTTTTGTTTGGTTTTTGACCTTTCCAGATTTTCAGAAGCTTTTAATAAAAAAGCTTCAATATCAAGATCAAAATTTTGTTCCTGTTTTCGTTGTTTCCTTCTCCTTTTGAAGAAAACATTTTCAAAAACACTCCCCAGCTTTACAGCAATGCCCGCAGCAACGCCCATTTCAGCCATAACCACCATACAACTCCCCCTTTAATTTTATTTTACAAGAAATTTCTATCTTTTTCAAGCTAATTTTAGCTGCAGCATCAAAACAGGGTCAGGTCCCACGACAACCGCCCTGCGGGGTCTGACCCCGCAGGGCGGAACCCCGCAGCCAACCCGCAAAAGGAAGGTCAGACCCTCCTACATCCCTCCTACATTTAGCGGGGGTCGGGCGTCCGACATTTTGTTATTTTAAAATTTCCCAAACTGAAAAAGAGGGGGATTGTTTGACTTTGCCTGCGTCAAATTATAATCCACACCCCTATATGTTCTTATGTCTATGCCGAGACCGTTGGCCTCGTTGTTATTGTTGAAACGATTTCCGGCCGATCTACTTCCTTGACCGCATAGGTGCTCCAAATCTTTTCAAGAGCAACCGACAAGCCCAGAGTATCAATATGACCAAAATTCACGACTCTGCGAATATCGTCCATTATTTCCGGAGGAATTTTTGTCACGATCAGCCTAATTCCGAGCTTTTTAAAAGTTCGGAAAATAGCGCCGACAATGACTCTGTCGTGGAATTTTTCGGAATCTGGTAGATTCTCCAAAAATGTTTCCAGCAGCGCCTCTTGTAAAATTTCCTCCTCCAGCGTTTTGAACGCGCTTGCCATTGTTTTGAGAACCCCCTGTTCCCCCGAGAACCAGCTTTGCATAATAGCGCTGAGATTTTCATCCGGGAAATAGTTCAATTTTATCCCAGATATCACCTCATATGCCGACAATAGAGCTGAAGCGATTTTTTTTCTTCCACTTGTCTGGTAAGACAAATGGACCGGGAAACCCTTGTTCCCATACCGTTCGCAAATAAGGTTCATTGCCTTTTCTGCAAACTTTTGCTCGCGGGTTTTTTGCGGAACAATCGGCGCAGTCGGTGCCGGCGCGGTTGCAAAAATCTCAACCGGCTTTTCTAGAATTACTGGAACTGAAACCGGAAGAATTTTCGTCACAATAGAACTGTCAGATTTTTGTTCAACTTGAACTTCAACCGGTTTGCCTCCAGTCATTTGACTGAGCTGGTCAGCAAATGAAGGAGTTTTGTTCTCCTGCTGAGTCTCCTTGCCCCATTTAGATGTATTTATGTTCTTTCCTGATGGTTCTCGGCCACGAGGAGTTTTTCCATAGTGCCGGGGTGGAGTCCCTCGACTGCCGCCATTTCCTTTTCCATTCCCATTCCCCTTTTGGAGATTTGTTTTTCTTCCCATTTCAACACCTCAAAAATTTCCCCTTTTGCCAAAAGACACTCTCGTGTTTTGGTTCTTTTATTATACCACCTCCATATTTTTTGTCAATAATAAACCTTTTTCTAAAACTAAAAGCTGTCGTGGGGTCAGACCCCACGACAGCACAATCGGATTTTAAAATAAAAAAGGAGGCCTTAAAAAAAACAGACCTCAATATTGTATTAAAATTGCTTTATTTGAATCTATCCCCTCTAAAATGCTGGAATAAAAATGCCCTGCGGGGACTGACCCCGCAGGGCGATTATTTCTTAAGGTTGGGTACAAGATGCTGGATAAATATCGTGGGTATTGTTTGTAAAAACAACACTGGATAAATCTGGACACATTCCAG
>JAUYFS010000014.1 GCA_030689665.1 bacterium | reverse complement strand
TTCTGATACAATTGATATTATCATTACCCCCTCTACTCTTTTTGCTTGTTTGACTTGAGTTAATGTCGTTTTGGTAGTTCCAGAAGAAGAAATTGCGAATAAAACATCACCGGGTCTATATGACCTTGCGACTCCTTCTGGAATGTGGTAAGCCTCCACACCAAGTTGTTTTAATCTAAAAACAAGCATCTTGGCGATTGCCCCGCTTATTCCCGAACCGGTAACAAACACAGCATGCCCGCCTTGAATGCATCCAATTAAGGCAGCAACAATGAATTCAATGTTTTGTTCTTGAGGTCTTAAAACTTCTGTTAACTCTGCAAAAAGAGTTGATAAAATACATGCGAATCCGCTCGTAAAAGTCATTATTTCCTTCACGGTCATCTTGTCATCTCCCCCTCCTGAATAGTTCAGGTAAATATATTATACATTTTTTGAGGATTTTTTGCAAACAAAATAAAACCTATAATAAATCAAGCAGTTTCAGTGTTTTTTCATAAACGCCAAGAGTTTCTTTGGCTTTGTCAAAATCAATGGTTATTGAAGGGTCGCTTACCACATTGTTTCTTAATTTATGAACCTCTCTTAAATCATCAATGTTTTGAATCTGGCCCGCTGTGGTATTTTTAAGGCGCTCATCAATGTTTTTTCCCGGAATATTCAGTCTCTTTAAAATCTGGTCCATAAAATTGTCTCCCTCAATTATTGCGATTTTATAAGCGTCTTCTGTTCCTTTATCAAGAAATGCTTTTATTTTGCCCCACTCTTTTTCATATTTCCTCGCTCCGTATGATTTGTAGGTTATAATTTCCACAAGTTTCCAAAGAAAATGCGCCTGAATAAAATCGCAGGTTGATAAGAAATAAACAATTAAAATCAGAAAAACAATGGAAAAAGACAAAAAAATAATCCTTGCCAAGATTATTTCTTTTTGCAATTCCGGAGAAATTAAAAGAACAATGAATTTATTGGCCAAATAAAAAAGATTGTCTGGGTTAAAAAACTCATTTGCATCTGCGACGAATTGGCTGGCATTAAAAGAATTAATCATAATCTCTTAGGTTTTCAATTATTTTACCAAATTCAAACAATTTTTCTTCATCAAAATAATTTCCAATGATTTGAACGCTGATTGAAAGTTTTCCTATTTTTGAAAACGGCACTGATAAGGCCGGCACTCCCGCAAGGTTGACTGGAATTGTGTAAATATCAGCCAGATACATAGATAAGGGGTCATCTGTCTTTTCTCCGATTTTGAAAGGTAAAATTGGAGAAACCGGAGCCAGAATAAAATCAACATCTTTAAAAATTTCTTCAAAATCCTTTTTTATCAAATTTCTGATTTTCTGGGCTCTTAAATAATAGGCGTCATAATAACCGGCAGAAAGCGCGTAGGTTCCCAAAAGAATTCTTCTTCTGACTTCTTCGCCAAAGCCAATGCCCCTTGTTTTTAAATATGTGTCTTTAAGGTTTTTTGCTTTTTTTTCTGAAAAACCATACCTGATTCCGTCAAACCTTGCCAAATTGGAACTCGCTTCGGAACACACAATAATATAATAAACGCTCAAAGCATATTCCATATTTGGCAAGGAAACTTCTTTTATAGAATATCCTTGTTCTGATAATTTATTGATAAAACCAAGGGTTTTTTCTTTTATTTCTTTGTCAATGCCTTTTTCAAAAAATTCTTTTGGCACTCCTATTGTTTTTTTTTCTTTTTTGTTTTCTTTTTTAGAAAAACTGGTTGAATCAAAATCATCTCTTCCTTTTATAATATCATAAATTATCTTGCTGTCTTCAACTGTTTTGGTTATTGGCCCAATCTGGTCAAATGAAGGGGCGTAGGCGATTAAACCAAACCTTGAAACAGAGCCATAGGTTGGTTTAAGACCAACAACCCCGCAAAAAGCTGCTGGCTGCCTTATTGAGCCGCCGGTGTCGCTTCCTAGGGCATAAACGCTCTCATTGGCAGAAACCGCTGCCGCGGAACCGCCGGAAGAACCGCCTGGAACCCTTTTTAAATCAAGCGGGTTTTTAGTAATTTGGAAGGCCGAGTTTTCCGTTGAAGAACCCATTGCAAATTCGTCCATATTGGTTTTCCCAAGAAGAACAAAGTTTTTTTCTTTTAGTTTTTTGATAACCGTAGCATCATATTTCGCAATATAATTTTCCAAAATTTTAGAGCCAGCTGTGCATTTTTTTCCTTCAAATAAAATATTGTCTTTGCAAGCCATTGGCACTCCGGCAATTTCGGAAACTTCCTCTCCTTTTTCTATTTTTTCATCAACTTTCTTTGCTTGTTCCAGGGCTAGGTCTGGGGTAATTTCCAAAAACGCTTTGATATTTTTTTCTTTTTTCTTTATCACCTCCAAAAATTCTTCGGCCACCGTTACTGCTTTTATTTCTTTTCCCCTAATTTTCTGATTTAGTTCCTTTATTGTTAAATCTATAATTCCCATTCTTTTTTGACTGATTTAATTTTCAAATAATTTCCCTGTTTGTCTAAAAAATCATCTTTTAAAATTTCTTTGCCAAAACAAGTTTTTGCCTCATCATTTCTAAAAACATTTCGTGATTCAGAATGAGTTAAAAACGGCTGAATTCCTTTGACATCAGCTTTTTGAAGAATGTTGAAATGGTCCAAAATTTTATTCAGTTCTTTTGAGAATTTTGTTTTGTCTTTTTCGCTCAATTCTATTCTTGCCAAAACGCTTATTTTTTCAATTTCTTTTTTAAAATCCATATTTTGTTTACCATCCCAAGTTTTCCTGCGAAAAATTTGGGAGGGTGAATTTAAATTTGAGGAACATCGCCATAATCCATGTCCACCAAAACCTCTTTGAGTTCGTCCAGATTTTCCAAAACCACGCCCGCTCCTCGGACAACCGCAGTAAGCGGGTCTTCCACCAATTTAACCGGCATTTTTGTTTCTTTGGAAATCAACTGGTCCAAACCCCTTAACAAAGCTCCGCCGCCGGTCAAAAAAATGCCCTTTTTCATAATGTCAGAAATAAGTTCTGGCGGCGTTTCTTCAATCGTTGTTTTTACCGCCTCAATAATTTGTTTTACTGATTTTTCTATGGCTGTTCTAATGTCCTCGTTGGTTAAAATAATTTCCTCAGGCAAACCGGTTATTAAATTCCTGCCCCTTATTGGCGCTTCTTTTTTTTCTTTCAAAGGCAATACTGAACCGATATTTATTTTTATTTCCTCTGCTGTCCTTTCTCCAATTAAAAGCTTGTATTCCTCCTGAACATAATCAATTATGTCCTGGTTCAGTTTGTCGCCGGCTATTTTTAAGCTTCTATCAACAACAATTCCGCCCAAAGAAATAACCGCAATATCTGTTGTTCCGCCGCCAATATCAACAATAAAATTTCCCCCTGGTTCCTGAATTTGCAGCCGCGCCCCGATTGCCGAAGCCATTGGCTGTTCAATTAAAAAAACCTCCCTTGCTCCGGCATATTTGGTTGCGTCAGAAACCGCCTTTCTTTCAACTTCGGTGATAGCTGAAGGAATTCCGACAATAACCCTTGGATGAAAAATCGGAAAAATGCTTTTTTTGTGAACCTCTTCAATAAAAAACCTCAAAATTTGTTCAGTCGCCTCAAAATCAAAAACAACGCCGTGGGCCAAGGGTCTGGTCGCCACAACATGAGCTGGCGTTCTTCCAACCATTCTTTTTGCCTCGTTGCCAATTGCCAAAATTTGTCCTGTTTTTTGATTAACTGCAACAACCGAGGGCTCTGAAATAACAATTCCTTCGCCTTTGACATAAACCAAAGAATTGGCTGTTCCTAAATCAATGGCAATGTCTTTTGAAAATAGCGCTAATAATTTTTTAAACATATTTTTGATTTGTAAAATTTGTTCAGTTCCATTGGTTTTAAAAATTTAACCGTTCCTTTTTGCCTGTCTTTTATTTCAACCACGCCTTTTTCCATATTTCTTTTGCTTACTATTATTTTATAAGGAATGCCCAGCAAGTCGCTGTCAACTAATTTTTCTCCGGCTGATTTATTTTCCCTGTCGTCAAATAAAGCTTCTTTTTTAATTAAACTCAGTTCATTATATATTTTTTGGGCTGATTTTTTAATCTCTTCGCTTGAATCCAGCGCTAAAATATGAAAAACAAAAGGAGCGACTGATGTGGGCCAAATTAAACCTTTTTCATCATTATGAATTTCAGCAATAGCACCCATTACTCTGCTTACTCCCATTCCATAACAACCCATTTCAATCGGTTTTCCGTCACTGTCCACCAATCCGAAAACTTCCGAATATTTGCGATGCAATTGGAAAATATTTCCGACTTCTATGGCTTTTTCTTCTTTGAATCGTTTCTCGCCGCAACGCGGGCATTCATTATGATTGCCCTTTATTTCTTCATTGATAGCAGCTCCGCAATTTTCGCAAACATAAATTAAATCCTCTCCTGCCGGAGTGACTGTCTGAAACTCGTGCGATTCTTTGGAAAAACTGCCCCCGGACGCCAAGGTTAAATAAGTTTTTTCCTTAATTTTTAATCTTTCAAAAATATCCCAGTAAACATTTTTTATTTTTTCGTAATAATTTTCCAAAGAATCAGAACCCTCGCAGTGAAAAGAATATAAGTCCTTCATTATAAATTCTTTGGTCCTCAAAATACCTGATTTTGCCCTTGGTTCGTTCCTAAATTTTGTCTGTATCTGATAAACCGCCAAATCATTTAATTTACTGACATTGTTGATAAAATTTTTCATTAAGGGCGTGATTATTTCTTCATGAGTCCAGCCCAGCCCGTATTTATCCTCAACCTTAAACATTTCCTTGATTCCCCATCTCCCTGTTTTCTCCCAATTTTCCTTTGAATGCAGGGCTGGCATTAAAATTTCCTGAGCTCCGATTTTTTCCATTTCTTCCCTGATTATATTTTCAATTTTTTTAATAACCTTTAAACCGAGCGGAAGATAAGAATAAATTCCGGCTGATAATTTATCAATAAAACCGGCGCGAATCAGTAAAATCGCGTTTTGGCTTTTTTCATCGCTCGGCGCGTTTTTTAGGGTTTTGCTGAAAATTTTTGATTGAAGCATATTTTTAAAAAATGTATCTTTGAACGTCGCTAATTGTAATTATAATCATAATAACAATCAACAGCGCAAAAAACAAAGAATTGATTAAATTCTGTTTTTCTTTATTAAATGCCTTGCCGTATATTTTTTCAATGGTCAAAAAAAGCAGCTGGCCGCCGTCAGTGGCGGGAATCGGCAAAATATTGAAAATCGCCAGATAAACAGCGATAAAACCGATAAGATTTAAATAAAATCCCGGACCCCAATTAAGGCTTTGATTGAGCATAACGCCAACGCCAATGGGCCCGACCACCTGCAAATTCATCTTAGTTTTTAATTCTTTGTCATAGGTTGATTTTATTAAAATCCCAAAAGAATAAATAACCGATTTGGTGGAAAAAAACACCCTTTCAAATCCTCCGATAACCGCTTCCGGAGCAGAATATTTTTTGTCAAAAACCCTAACCAAACCAACCCCCAAAGCTCCTTGCCCCTTTGGAGGATTTTCCCGCGGAATAATTTCTTTTTCAAATTCACCTTTTTTATCTTCCAAAACCAGGTTTATTTTTTTTGATTTTTGGCTGTTTATTATTTCCACAAATTGGTCTACGCGCGAAACCTCTGTTGTTTTGGTTAAACCGCTCTCTTGATCAAAATAAACAACTTTTCTTATAATGTCTCCTGTTTTAAAACCAGCTAATTCAGCTGGTGAATCTTTTGAAATATCCAAAACTCTGACCTCAGCGTTTTCCGCCATTTCCTCATCGCCCACGGAAACCGGGCTTCCCAAAAAAAGAGCTGCGGAAAACAAAGGCCAACTGATTATCCAAAAAGCCAAAACCCCGGCAACAATAACGGCAATTTTTTGCCAATATGGCCTAAAAGCAAAATTTCGTTGCTTGTCAATTTCCGATGTCTCCCCTTCCTCGCCAAAAATTCTTACAAAACCGCCAAAAGGAATTAAATTTATTGAATAAATTGTTTCTCCGATTTTTTTGCCCCATATTCGCGGCGGATAACCAATTCCAAATTCATCTACCCTAACTCCGATTTTTTTGGAAACAACGAAATGTCCAAGTTCATGGATAATTATAAGCGCGATAATGCTGAATAAAATAATTAAAATATTAATAACCATTTTGTTTTTTAAATTGAAATCTCCTTTTCTTTTTTTTCAACGATTTCATCAACTTTTTCATTAAATTTGTCTATAAGTTCTTGAAGCTTGTCTTTTGCCCTGAATTTATCATCTTCTCTTATTTCGCCGTCCCTTTCTTTTTTCTGGATATCTGTCCAAGATTGTTCCCTAAAATGCCTTATTTTTTTTCTTGTTTCCTCAGCTTTTTGATGAACAATTTTTATAAGATTTTGCCTGTTTTCCTCTGTTACTTCCGGGAAAATAACTCTTATCAAGTCATTGCTGATTGTCGCTCTCAGCCCAAATTCATTGTCTTTAAAGCTGTTTTCTATGGCCATTGCGCTTTCTTTGTCCCATGGCTGAACCAGCAATTCTCTGGCTCCGCCAATAGTAATTGCCGCCAATTGTTTTATGGCCAATTTTGTGCCCATATAATCCACCCTTATATTTTCAATTAAAGACGGCATTGCTTTTCCTGTTCTTATTTTTTTTGTTTCCTCGTTAAAAAAAACAACCGCTTTTTCCATTTCTGGCTCAATTTTTTTAATGATTTCTTTGTAATCCATGGTTTTGGTGTTAATTATTATAAGTATTTAGTATAAGGTATTAAGTATTGAGCAGGGTGTTTTCCAGGGCCAATCTTTGGTTGGCGTTGGTTTTATTGATTAAAGAATGGGCTTTTTTGAAATTTTTCAAAATAATAACCAATTCTTTTTTTGAATAATCGCGAAATGAATCATCGCGGACTTTGCCTTGAAAAAACTTTATCGCTTCTTCTAAAAACGAAAAATATTTTTCTTCTTCCAAATTTTTAACAAAACTGAATTTTTCTATTATTGTTTTGCTTTTTAATTTTGACAAAAAATCGCCAAAAATAAATTCCTCTTTTTCCTTGGCTTCTTTTAAAAACGGGTTGAATTTCAAAATTTGGCAACGCGATTTTATGGTTGGCAAAACCTGATAAACGCTGTTCGCCAAAAGAAAAAAGACATTCCTTTTTCTTGGTTCTTCCAAGGTTTTAAGCAAAACGCTGGCAGCGTCTTCTTTTATTTGTTCTGCGTTGTTTATGATTAAAAACCTTAAATCCGCTTGGTAGGGAGGAAAAATCAACTCATTTTTCAATTCCCTCATTTTGGCGATGGAAAGGTCTTCTTCAATTATTTTAAAATCAATGAAACTTCCTTTATTTATTTTCAAACAATTATCGCACTTGTCGCAAGGAAAAAATTGGCTTGGGTTTTGGCAATTGGCAAATTTAACAAAATTAACGGCAAATTCTTTTTTATCAACGCTTTTTGGCCCAACCAAAATATAGGAATGGGCCAATTTATTGCTTTTAAAACTTTCAACTAAAAATTTGTTTTGTCGGTCGTATTTAAACATTTTCAAACCTTAATTAATAAACTTTTCTTGTAAATATCAAGATTGGGCAAAACTCTTTCCACTCCTCTGGTAACGCAAAGCCCTGCATCTTTGGCTTTTATTGACGGAACTCCGGTTGTTTTTGTGATTAGTTTTTCAAGGTTTCTTAAATTAGAACTGCCGCCAGCCAAAACCATTCCTTTATCAATAATGTCCGCTGACAATTCCGGAGGAATTCTTTTTAAAACCATTTTGATATGCTGGATTATCTCTGCCAGCGGTTCTTGTATCGCCTCGCAAACGCTGTTAGCGTCTATTTTAATGTTGCGCGGCAATCCTGAAACCAAATCTCTGCCTTTTATTTCCAAAAACTCTTCTTTTTTTCTGCTTGGAATCGCGCTCCCGATTTTTTTCTTTATAAGTTCCGCGGTTTGTTCTCCTATCGCCAAATTATTTTTTTCTTTTATGTAATTCATAATCGCTGAGTCCAGCTTGTCTCCCCCGACTTTGACTGATTTTGAAAAAACAATTCCGCCTAAAGATATAACGGCGATTTCAGTTGTCCCGCCGCCAATATCAATAATCATATGGCCAGCGCATGAATAAATCGGCAAATCAGCGCCAATGGCAGCCAAAATTGACGATTTTACCGGATAAACCGCCTTGGCGCCAGCGCTTAAACCAGCTTCCACAACAGCCCTTTTTTCAGTAGAAGTGGCTCCATCGGGAATAGCCACCAAAACTTCGGGCTTGAAAAAATCAAACCTGCCCAACGCTTTCCGAATAAAATATTTAAGCATTGCTTGGGTAACCCTGTAATCAGCGATAACGCCCTCTTTCATCGGCCTATAAACAACAATGTTTTCCGGAGTTTTGCCAATCATTTGTTTGGCTTCTTCTCCCACTGCCAAAACCCTATTTTCATTAAGGGAAACGGCAACAACCGAGGGTTCGTTTAAAACTATTCCCTTTTTATTTACCACAACCACGCTTTTGCTTGTGCCCAAATCTATGCCTATTTTTTTGGAAAACATGTTTTTTTACCCTCCTAAGTTTTTCGCAGAAAAATTTTGGAGGGTGAATTTATTGGCTGATTCTTTCTATATCAGCTCCTAATTTTTTTAATTTCTCGTCAATTTTTTCATATCCTCTGTCAATCTGAAAAATGTCTTTTATCGTGGTTTTACCGTCAGCCAAAATTGCGGCAAGAACCAGCGAAGCGCCCGCTCTTATGTCCCAGCTGCCGATTTCAACGCCTTTTAGTTTTGTTTTTCCGAAAATAAACGCTCTGTGGGGGTCAACAATTTCTATATCAGCGCCCATTTTTCTAAGTTCGTGGATATAATTTAGCCGGTTTTCGTACAAAGGGTCGTGAATTAAACTTTTTCCGTTTGCTTGCGTCAAAAGAGTTGCAATTAAGGGTAAAACATCTGTTGGAAAACCGGGAAACGGCAGCGCTTGAACTTTTGCCGGCTGCAAGTCCGGAGAAAACCTGACAATTAAACTTTTTTCATCAATCTCCTCAATGTTAACCCCTATTTCTTTCAATTTATCAATCGTTGAATCAAGATATTCGGAAACCAAATTTTTTATAACCACCTCGCCCGGAGTAAGACATCCAGCTATGATAAAAGTCGCTGCTTCGGTTGGGTCTGAAATTATCTCATGTTCAACCCCTTTTAATTTTTTATTGCCTTTTATTTTAATTGTGTGCATTTTTAAACCTTTTATCTGAACGCCCATTTTAATCAAAAAATCGCCCAAATCTTGAATTTGAGGCTCAAGCGCAGCCATTTTAATAGTTGTTTCTCCTTCCAATAAAGAAGCTGCCATCATCAAATTTTCAGTGGCAGTAACGCTGAATTCTTTCAAAATCAATGTCTCTGGTTTTATTTTATCTCCGTAAAAATAATAATAATCGCTATCTTCTTCTAATCTGACTCCCAGTTTTTTAAAAGCGTCCAAATGGGTTGTTATTGGCCTAAGACCGATTCTGTCGCCTCCAGGCCTGCTTATTTTAAAATTTCCAAACCTTGCGAGCATTGAACCTATCAAAAGAACTGAAACTCTGCTTTGCTTAATTTTTTCAAAATCAATGTTGTTTAAATCAATGTTTTTGTTGTTGATTTTAATTGAATTTTTTCCGATCCATTCAACTTTGCTGCCAAGTTTTTCTAAAATTTCAATTAAATTCAAAATATCCTCAACAAGGGGCAGGTTTTTTATTATAAAATCTTCGTCGCTTAATAAGGTGGCGGCTAGAATCGGGCCAGCTGCGTTTTTATAGCCGCTGATTTCAACTTCTCCGCGAAGCGGCTTTTGACCGTGAATAATAAAAACTTTTTCTTCCATTAACGAAATTCTACCAAAATCAATGGTTTTTATCAAATTTTAAAATTGCTTTTTCCGGCTCTTGTGTTAATCTAAAAATAATGAAAACCGGGGCAAAAAAATTGATATTCTGCGTATTTTTGGTTTTGTTTTTTATTTTTGCGCCAATTGTAATTTTTTATTCTTTGGGCTACAGATTTGATTTTCAGAATAAAAAACTTGTCCAAACTGGCGGCATTTATGTAAAAACACAACCCAAAAAAGCTAAGGTTTTTTTGAATGAAGAATTTGTTAATTTTACCGATTTTTTAGGCGGTTCTTTTTTTATAAAAAACTTGCTGCCAGGTAATTATTCTTTGGAAATCCAAAATGACGGCTATGGGTCGTGGAGTAAAAATCTTTTGGTTGAAGAAAAAATGGTAACTGAAGTAAAAGAAGTAATTCTTTTGCCAAACGAAATTCCTTCTTTAATTCTTGACCAAAAAGTAATTGATTTTTATTCTTCTCCTTCCCTGAAAAAAATGCTTGTTCTCAAAAATGACGAAAAAGGCGCTAATTTTTACTTGAATGAAATAGATGAAAATCCTAAAAAACTGACGGCGTCAGCAGAATTTTTTTTCAATATTAATTCCTCTTTTAAAAAAATAAATGGGGTTTTTTGGAACGAGAATGAAGAAAAAATAATTATTAATTCCGACAAAGGATTTTATTTATTGGAAAAGATTGGAAATAAAAAATCCAAATTAATTCTTAATCCCAACATAAAAATAGTTGGCTTCGCTTCTGAAAATAAAATAAGCTATTTAGACGCAAACGGCGTTTTGGTAATTTACAACTTGGAAGACCTGACATCTGAAATGATAAAAACAAAAAACAAGGACTGCATTTGGAAAAATGGCTCTTTTTTATGTCTAGATATTGAAGGTTTTGCGGAAAAAATTGGTATAGATGGTAAAACGCAAAAGGTTTTTAATTTAGAACCATTATCCATTTCTGACAAAAAAATCTACGAGATTATCGCAAAAAGCAATAAAATATTCGTGCAAGAAAACAATGCGTTATGGCTGCTTGACCAGAAAAATATTTTTGAAAAAATAGAAATAAATTCAGGTTTTATCTCCCCTGCTCCGGATAACAAAAAAATCGCCATTTTCCAAAAAGAAAATCCCGAAATCAGCCTTTTTTATCTAGAAAAAGACTATCAGCAGCCAATAAAAGAATCTGGACAAAAAAATAAAATCATAAAACAAAAAGACGTTTCAAATATTTTTTGGTTTGACCCTTACCACTTATTTATTCAAAAGCCGGATAAGATTACCTTTATTGAAACAGATAACAAAGGGAAAATAAATCAATTTGAAGTTTTTAACAAACCGATAAAAAAAGCCGTCTATGATGAAAAAAAGAAAGCCTTTTATATTCTAGATTCTAAAAATTACCAATTATTGGTCCTCTTTTTTAGTTTCTAGGGCTTCTATTTTGTTTTTGGCGCTATCCCAGCTTAAATTATCCTCGCCTATCAAAGAACAAATATCTTTAAATTGGCAATACTGGCATTGCCAATTCTTTGAGCGATCAGCCAAAGCGGCAGGAGTTTCGTCGCTGTCTATTTTATTTTTCAAGTCCTGCAATTCCTTTAATAAAGCATCAATTATTTCTTGATTTTTTTCAATAAAAAACTCCCTTAAATCCTGGGTATCTTTATTGACATATAAAAGAATGCCCTTGGGAATTTTGAAATAATGCAAATAAAGTTGGAGTTGATTCTCGTTCTCTTCTTTTGGTTTTTCCAAGCCCCTAAAAACCATGCTGTTCATGCTTTTGATGTCCAGAACATACATTTCGTCGCCAACGCTTATAATCGCGTCCGCTCTTCCTGAAATTAATTCTTGAGAGGGTATGTTAATTTCAGAAGCCCTGACTATGCCAACGCTAAACAAGGCGTTCAAAATAAGGCGATGAATATAATCGCCATGGTCAAACATTCTAAGAATTCTCGGGTCAATTCCCTTTTTGGGAGCGTTTTTAAATTTGAAAAAAATCATTCTCGGACAACGACCAGCGTCTGTAATCCAAAACTTTGTCTGTTGGCGATTTTTTTCTCTTTCTTTGTAAAAATTATCAATAAGTTCTTTTAACATACCTTTTTATATCAGGAGCGAGGCAACAACCCCGCCCTCTAATCTGTGTTTTTTCTTGAGGATATCCCAAGTGTTTCCGTAATATTTTAATTTTCTTTCTTTTGACTTTTAGGATAGAGGGCGGGGTTCGTTGCCGAGCGAATTATCTCTTTCTCCATTGCGGGGCCCTGCGAGCTCGTTTCAAACCGAATTTTTTCCTTTCTCTTTTTCTTGCGTCGCGGGTCAAATAATCAGCAGCTCTCAAACGATGCCTAAATTCAGGGTTAAAAACAACCAAGGCCCTGCTAATGCCCAATTTTAAGGCAGTTGCCTGGCTTCTTATGCCGCCGCCGCTTACCTTGACGGTTGTGTAAAAGTTAGAGCCAATCTCTTTAAAAGGAGATTCTCCAATTTTTCTAAGTTCAAGGGTTTTAAAATAATCTTCAAAATTTTTATCATTAACTAAAAAATCCTTCTCTCTTTTTTTTGGATAAATTCTAACTCTGGCAATGGAAGTTTTCCTTCTGCCAACTCC
Source organism: bacterium (assembly GCA_030689665.1). Taxonomy (GTDB): domain Bacteria; phylum Patescibacteriota; class Minisyncoccia; order Minisyncoccales; family JAUYFS01; genus JAUYFS01. The sequence continues at coordinate 40,050 of JAUYFS010000014.1, read as the reverse complement.
CTCGCAATATTCAAGATTTGTGTTTTCCCCCGATTTATCGGGGGTCCCGCCTACTAAATTAAGAAGTTTGCGGCGGGATTTCATTTTTTTCTCCATATTCCTATAATTCAATTTTAAGCCTTCTAAGGCGTTCTTTTCTCTGGCGATTTTTAGGAAGCATTCCAAAAATTGATGCTCTTAAAACCTTTGCCGGATTTTCCTCAAACGCCTTTCCTAATGTGATTTTTTTCAAACTCCCGATATAACCAGTGTGCCTGTAAAAAATCTTTTTCTTTATTTTGTTTCCGGTAAACCTAATTTTGCTTACATTCTTCACAATAACAAAATCACCCATGTCTTTATTTTTAATAAAACTTGGCTTGTTTTTTCCCATCAACAAAACCGCTATTTTTGAAGCCAATCTCCCTAAAATTTTTCCGTTTGCGTCTATTGTGTATGTTTTTCTCTCAATTTTTTCTTCCATAATTTTAATTAACAAATTCAATTAAAGCCATTTTTGAGCCGTCGCTTTTTCTAGGATTCAATTTAAAAATTCTTGTATAGCCGCCCTTTCTTTCTTTATAGTTGGGAGCGATTTCATCTATCAATTTTTTGCCAATGGTTTTATTAAAATAACTGTAAACATTTTTTTTAGAAGCCAAATCGCCCTTTCTGGCCCTGGTTATTATTTTTTCAATAAAACCTCTCAGCTCTTTGGCTCTTTCCTCTGTTGTTTCTATTCTTCCTTTTAAAACCAAAGAACTAGCTAGGGTCTTTAATAGCGCTTTTCTTTGTCCGGTTTCCCTGCCGAATTTTCTTCCTTTATTTCTTTTTCTCATTTTTTTACCCTCCCAAGTTTTTGGCTTTCCAAAAATCGCGAGAATGTTAATTGTTATTTAATTTTAATGCTATTTTTGACTAATTCGCCGCCCAAAAATTTGGGAGGGTGAATTTATTGTTTCCTTGCCGCCTTTTTTATTTTTGAAGGCGGGGTCCCCGATAAAATCGGGGAAAATTCCAAATCTATTTTTTTCAATTTCTTTTTTATCTCGCCAACGGCTTGTTCTCCCAGCCCTTCCATTTCCAACAAATCCTTTTCTTTTTTCTTTATCAATCCGCTAACTGTTTTAATTTTATTCTTTTCTAGAGCGTTAATAACCCTTTGGGAAAGCCCTAATTCTTGAATTTTGATTTTTCCAATCTCATCTTTTTCTTCTTCTTTTTCTCCGCCTTTTTCCTTTTTTTCTTTTTTCTCTCCCTTTGGTTCTAAATTGCTTTCCACAAAATCAAAATGTTTCTTTAAGATGGCTGCTGATTTATATAATGCTCCGTCAGGGTCAATGGTCCCATCTGTTTCAATTTCCAAAATTAATTTGTCAAAATCAGTCCTGTCTCCGACACGAATGTTTTCTGTTTTGAAAATAACTCTGGTTACCGGAGAAAAAACCGCGTCCAAAACAATCTCTCCTATTTCCAGTTTTTTATTTTTTTCTAATCTTTCAGCCGGCTCATAACCAAGCCCCCTTTCAATGGTAAGTTCCATTTCCAGTTCAGCTTTCTTTTCTGTTAAAGTGGCTATCAAAGCGTCTTTGTTGATAATTTCTAAATTGGGCGAGGTCTCAATATCTTTTGCCCGTGCCTCTCTCTCACCCTTAACTTTTAGCAATGCTTTTTCCGGCTCGTCGCTGAACATTTTAAAACGAATCTGTTTTAAATTTAAAACTAAAACCAAAACATCTTCCATAACTCCCGGAATTGCCGAAAATTCATGGGAAATACCCTTTATTTTTGCCCTGGTAATTGCCGCCCCCTCCAAAGAAGAAAGCAAAACTCTGCGCAAACTGTTGCCAATGGTGATTCCATACCCGGGATAAAAAGGCCCTATTTCAAAAATACCGTGATTCTCGGTTTTTTTAACTATTTTTATTGATTTAGGATAAGATATCATAAAAATTTTATTAATTTTATTTAGTGTAAAACTCAAAAATTGAAGGAATTTCCGCTGGAGGATTGGCTGTTTCCATTGTCGGCTCGCCAACCACTTCCCCTTCCAATGTTTCTTTGTTTAACTTAAGCCATTTTTGAGTTTCATAATTTTTTAAATTTGTTTTCAGACCTTGAAAATATGATAATTTTAAAGACGAGGGTTTAATTAAAATTTTATCGCCTTTTTTGACCTGGTACGACGGAATATTCACGCCCTTGCCATTTACCAAAAAATGGGCGTGATTTACAAGTTGTCTGGCGTGAATCCTTGATAAAGCAAACCCAAACCTAAAAACGACATTGTCCAATCTTTCTTCTAAAATTTTTATAAAATAAGAAGACGCGTCGCCCATCCTTCCTTTTTTTCCCAAAACTTCAAGAACGTAATTTTTGAACTGTTTTTCCCTTAAATTGTACCATTTTTTCAATTTCTGTTTTTCCGCCAATTCTCTGCCATATTCAGTGAGTTTGGAAAATCTTTTTTTGTTTTTTGGTCCCGGCGCATAAGGTTTTTTAACCAAAGCGCACTTGGGCGACAAACATCTTTCGCCCTTTAAAAACAATTTTTGGTTCAATCTCCTGCAAATTTTACATTTTGAATTTACTGTTGAAGACATAAATTTAAACGAAATTAAACTCTTCTTCTCCTTGGCCTCTTGCAGCCATTATGCGGAATCGGGGTTACATCTTTTATCAAAATAATGTCCATTCCCTGGGCAGCCAAAGACCTGATCGCCGAATCTCTGCCAGTGCCGATTCCTTTGACAAAAACATTGATTCTTTCAACTCCGGCCTTTTTCGCTTTTTGCGTAATAAGCTCTGCCACTTTTGACGCCGCGTACGGCGTTCCCTTTTTTGTTCCTTTATAACCGATATTGCCGGAACTTGCCCAGGCAATCACATTCCCGGAATTATCCGCCAAAGTGATAATCGTATTATTGTAAGAAGAAGAAATATAAATATTTCCTTCAATCATCCTGCCTTTCTTTTTTTCGTCGCCCTGAAATTCTTTTCTAATATTTGCTTCTACTTGTTCTCTTTCTCGCAAAAGTTCTTCTTCGTTTTTTTGAATAATTTTTTTCTTGCCCATTGTTAGAAATTAATTTTATTTCGGAGCCGGAGCTTTAACGCGTCCGCTTCCAACCGTTTTTCTTACATTTCCTCTCACGGTTCTGCTGTTTCTTTTTGTTCTCTGTCCCCTAACTGTTAATCCTTTTGCATGCCTAAGACCTCTCCAGCATCCGATTTCTTTTAGCTGTTTTATATTCATCATCAATTCTCTCCTTAGTTCTCCTTCGGTTTTAAAGCTTTTCTCAATAAAATCTTTTAGTTTTTTTAACTCGTCCGGGGTCAAATCTTTGGCCCTTTTATTAATATCAACGCCAGTAGCTTTTAATATTTCTCTACTTCTTGATATTCCAATTCCATAAATATATGTTAGGGCCCTTTCTATTCTTTTGTTGTCCGGGATGTTTATCCCTATTAATCTTGGCATAATTTTGTAAAATTAACCCTGCCTTTGTTTGTGTTTCGGATTTTTTTTGCAAATAACATAAATGCGTCCTTTTCGACGCACAATTTTACAATCTCTACAAATTTTTTTTACCGAAGACCTGACTTTCATTTTTTGCTGAATTATCTTTTTCCTCTATATACAATCCTGCCCCTGTTTTCATCATAAGGAGAAAATTCAACAGTCACGGCGTCTCCGGGCAAAATTTTAATTTTGTGTATTTTTAACCTTCCCGCCATATAGGCGATTATTGATTTGCCGTCTTCCAATTCAACTCTAAATCTCGCGTCTGGAAGACCCTCTGTTACAATGCCGTATTTTTTGATTTCTCCTTTAGACATCAGAATAATATAAATTTAGCAGAAATTGTTTTTTTAGTCAAGATATAAGATTTTCTATCATTGTTTACAATTTCTAACCCAAGCTTCCAGATAGCCATTTGGAAAACTAGAATAGCGTTGTTTACAATTTTCGCGCCCGTTTCGCTGTAGTTTCAACGAGGCGCGCGCAGAAACACTGCTGAAAAAAATGCTTCGGAAACCGAGCGGGCATGGCGCTCCGGCAGCTCCTTCTTTTCAGAACCGCCTGTTCGCTTGCTCCAGCGGCAAGCGCCAGGCTCGGTTCTCATCCCGTTGACTTTTCGCTTCGCTTCAAGACCAAGCTCAACGGGATTCCGAAACGTTCTTTCAAGAAGGATCTGCCTGAGCGAGCCCGCTTCGCCAAAGTTCCAGCGAGGCGAGCGAGGTTGAGAACCAAGGGACATTTTGCCTCGCTGGGGCAAAATAGTCCCGGTTTTTGAAAGCAGTGTTTCTGCGCGCTAAGAATTATTTTGTAAACAGCACTAGGAATTTTTACATTTTTTAGTCAAGATTTACCTCAATTTTGACCTTTCCCTTGTCTAAAGGAACCCTGCTGAGCCAAAAAGGAGTTTTTTCAAATTTAATGCCGGCAAAATTATTTTTTTCATTTAGAATTTGTTCCAAAGAACTTAATCTTTGGGTTTTTATTTCTTCAAATAAAGCGTCTGTGTTTATTTTTGTAAAACTTTCTCCTTTTATCTCCAAATTAATTTCAATTTTTTCCTTGCCTGAATCAAAATCAGAAATTCCGTAATTTACAGCCAAGGAAGACGGGTTTATTTCTTTGTCCTGAGATAAACGCTTAAAAGCCAGTTTTTTACCCAGATTATTTAATTCTTCCTTTGATATGATAAGCGCTTTTGATTTTGCTTTGAATTTTAAACTAAAATTATCAGCCTCTAGTCCCTCATTTACATTGGACTGGTCTTTGATTATTTCCTGTTCCAAACTGCCCTGAATAATTTCATATCCATCTGGAACCTGTTTTTGCAAATCTTTCAAACCCTCTTCAAAAACAAGTTTTTCCAAGCTGTTTTTTGCTTTGCTGATATCGTTTTTGGAAACAAATTTAATTGTTTTTCTGGAACCGCCTGTCATTTTATTCAATGATTTTCCGTAAAAACCAGTGTATTTAGCGGTGCCGGCAAAACCAGGTATAGAAAATGTGGCTGGTTCAATATTGTATTCTTCGCCTGCCTCTGCCGCTTCTACGGTTACTTCCGCGTAATTGGAAGTTAATTTTCCATTTTTATATTCAGCTCCGGGAATGGAAACTTTTTTTGTTGTCCTGAAAAGTTTGCCGTCAGACGAAAGAAATCTGGTTGTCGCCACCAGTGCCTGCGGCGTTTCGGAATAATTGTTATAAACCCTTATAATTCCTGTCGCTTTTGTTTCGGATATTTTATTTCCCGCGCTTTGATATAACTCGCTTTTTATAGTTTCAACTTCTATTGGTTTGCTGGATAGTTTAAGGTTTTCAATATCGCTGGCTTGCGCTGATTTTTCAATTGTCGCTTTTTCCTCAATTAAAAAATCTTCTTTAATTGGCGTTAGTTGAATATTTAATTTCACGTTAAAAGCGTAGGCAAAAGAAACGCTGGCAATTCCCAATAAGACCGCTAAAAAAATTATTTTTTTCAAATTTATTCCTAAGGATATTTTTATTCCTCGCCTGCCGATATTTTCTTTTAAGGTTGCTTCTGTTTTTTCTTCTTGCGAAGGAATATAAATATCCGAGAACCTTCTGTTTTTTTGGCTGTCAAAATTCATTTAATATTGCTTTAATTCTTCTTACTCCAGCGCTTGATGATTCCTCTTTTAAAATTTTGAAATTCCCCAATTCCGCTGTGTTTGAAATATGCGGACCGGCGCAAATTTCTTTTGAAAAATCGCCGACTGTATAAACATTTACAATTTCCGGATACTTGTTTTTAAAAAATCCCAAGGCGCCTGATTCAATCGCCTTTTTATAGGTTGTTTCTTGTTTTCTAACATCCAGGCCCTGCCTTATCTTATTATTAACTAAATCCTCAATTTTTTCCAGTCCTTGTTTGGTTATTTTTCTTGGATAAGCAAAATCAAACCTCAGGCGTTCGTTGGTAATATCAGAACCCATTTGTTGCGCTGTTTTTCCCAAAATCTCCCTTAGCGCCCAGTGCAATAAATGAGTTGCTGTGTGCAATTTCACTGCTTTGTAATCAGCTGTTTTTCCCAGCCCTCCGAATTTTTTTTCAGCTCCTGCGCGGGAAATATCCTGATGCTTTTTAAATTCTTCTTTAAATCCTTTTTCATCAAATCCGATATTCTTTTCAGCGCACAAATCTTTCATAAAATCAACCGGAAAACCATATGTCTGGTAAAGGTAAAATGAACTTTCCGCGCTGATATTTTTTTCGTTCTTTATAGCAGTTGGTAAACTGATATATCGAATTCCATTCGCTATTATTTTTTCAAATTCTTTTAGCCCATTTTCAATGGTTTTTAAAAATTTATTCTCTTCTTGTTTGATAATTTCTTTTATTTTTGGATTGTTTATTTCATTATAAAACTCGCTGTAAATGTCCTGAAAAATTTTTATTAAGTCCTGATACCAATTTTCAGAAAATCCGAATCTAAACGCGATTCCTATTGCTCTTCTTAAAATTCTCCTTAAAACATATCCTCTGCCGATGTTGCTCGGCTCAACCCCATCAGCAATCAAAAAAATTGAACCTTTTAAATGGTCGCAAATAATTCTGAATTCTTTTTTAAAATCATTATAATTTTTGTTGGAAATCTTTTCTAATTTTTGGATAATCGGATAAAACAAATCTGTTTCATAAGCAGAACTTTTGTCTTGCATTATTGCTGTCAGTCGCTCAAAACCAAAACCAGTATCTACATTTGTCTGCGGAAGTTTTTTATAGGAACCGTCTGCGTTTTTATAATATTCCATAAAAACCAGGTTCCAAATCTCCACAAATCTTTTGCATTTTTCGCAATTAGGGCCGCAATTTTGAGCGTTGCAGCCAAATTTTTCGCCCCTGTCATAGTGAATTTCCGAACAAGGGCCGCAAGGGCCTGTCAAAGCTGTTGGTCCCCAAAAATTGTCTTTGGCTCCAAATTCCCTGATTCTTTCTTTGGGAATGCCGTTTTTTTGCCAAATTTCAAAGGACTCATTGTCTCTTGGAATTTCATTCTCGCCCTTAAAAATAGTTACGCAAAACTTTTTTTTGTCCAAACCCATTGTTTCCACAAAAAATTCAAGCGCTAATTTTATGGCTCCTTCTTTAAAATAACCTGTTTTTTCATCTATCCCAATTGACCAATTTCCAAACATTTCAAAAAAAGTGTTGTGGGTATCATCGCCAATTTCTTCAATATCACCTGTTCTAAAACATTTTTGCATGGAAATTAAATGCCTGTTTCCAAAATCTTCTAAAATATCTTTTTCTCCGGTAAAATATTTTACAAATTGCTGCATTCCGGCGGAATTCAAAAGAACCGTTTCATCTGCTGGTATTAAAGACGAAGAAGGAATAATTTTATGCCCTCTTTTCTCAAAAAATTTTTTAAATTTTTCTCTAATTTCCGAAGATAGCATAATAATCAAATCAAAAATCTCAATTACTTCAAAATAGCAAAACCTTAATTAAAAAACAACTCTGATGAGTTGTAAATAACGCTGTTGGACACCCGATGTTCAACAGCGAATTTTTAAGATGAAAAGCAAGGGCAAAACCCCATTTACCGAAAAAATAGAGTTGACCCCATTTTCCCTTCTATTGCTGGGCGGACTGGAGATAGGTTCTGTCCAGGCGAAAACAAGAAAATTAACAATGAATATGGTTGCTATAATGCTGAAAACGAGTACTAGATTTTGAGATATTTTTGTTTTCATAAAAATTAATAGCAGCCGATTTGGACAATCGGACAACACCTTCCGCATCTCGGAGGATCACTGGGAGTTGTCGGCTCGCATTCAACAGCATTATTTGACCATACATGCCCAGCTACACCCGGACAGGTCCACCAGGGTCCCCGCCGGCTGTCATGAAAGTAGTATGGAACCGATTGTGTTGTACTCCAATTCAAGTATGACCTCCATCCAGATGGACAACTTGATGAAGGATATTGACAAACCGCCATACCCGGGGACACATACACAACATTACCGCCAATAGCAGAACACTGGCTGGCTCTATGAATGCCGTTAACAAGCCAGGGATTAACGATAGCGATTAACTCATTCAGACATCCTAAATTGGTGCAAACATCTTTATCTGTTTTAATATCGCCCGATGCATGTATGGCGTCGCTGACATGAAGCTTGTAGCCAGGACTCATTACTCCGATCCCCACATTACCAGAAGTGTTAAATACAACATTGCCTATTCCAGTCACTTCCAGTTTGTTTTTTGGATTAGCCGTCCCTATACCCACATTGCCTTTATCAACAACAAGGCCGACAGCGGCTCCTCCGGTATTAAGTATTAATCCTCCTGCCTTTGATTGTCCTGTGTTTGAGATATTGATTGGACCAGAAATATTGCCTTGAGGAGGGTTCAATGTTGGTTCAGTCCAGGCAAACAATATGGATACGCTCAATAGACATATTGATATTGTTGTTCCGAGAACAAAACCAGTAATTGGAGATTTAAAGAATTGCATATATTTATATTTAATTTTTAATTTTTAAGCTTTTTATTTTGTTTGAAAATTAATTCATTGAAAATTTAATTAAAATTGAAAATTAGAAATTGAAAATTATTTTATGTTTTATGTTTCATGCTCCATGTTTCATGTTTCATGCTTCATGCTTCATGCTTTTATTTTAAATGTTATTTAAAATTTTTTCCAGCTCTTTAAAATTAAAAGAGTTTTTGCCTATTAATAATCCGTCAAAACCAGCTTGGTTTAAAATCTGGGCGACATTTTTGGCGTCAACGCTGCCGCCATAAATGATTTTTACTTTATTGAAACCTTTTAAATTGGCAATATCTTTTAAATAATCTCTTATATTTTTCAAAACCTCTATTTGGGCGACTTTTCCGGTTCCTATTGACCAAATTGGCTCATAGGCAATAAAAATTTCTTTATTTTTTAAATTGATGTTTTTCAAACCGCTTTCAATTTGTTTTTTTAGAACTGAAAATGTCTGCTGATTTTTATTTTCCTCAAATGTCTCTCCAACGCAGAAAATCGGAATAATTTTGTTTGATAAGCAGATTTTTATTTTTTTATTGATAATTTCGTCGCTTTCTTTGAAAAAATTTCTTCTTTCCGAATGCCCGACAATGGCAAATTTACAGCCCAAATCCTTGAGCATTTTTCCGGAAATTTCTCCAGTGCAGATTTTTTTTTCTTCCCAAAATAAATTTTGGGAGCCAAAATTTATTTTGGGAAATTCTTTTGCCAAATCCCTGATAAAAACGCCTGGCGGACACAAAACAAAATTAATGTCGTTGTTAATCTCTTTCAATTTTCTTTCAATTTTTTCCGCCAATCCGAAAACCTCTTTGAAACTTTTGGGGTAATTTTTCCAGTTTGCGATTATTTGTTTCACTTTATTTTTCTTAAAAATTCCGCAGCTTTTTCCGGCTCTATGCTGGAAACATGAATTTTGGCGCCAAGTTCAAAACCGGCGGAAATTGATGTTTTTGGAAAAAACTCAAAATGCCAGTGGTAATATTGATACTCTTTTTCGTCGCAAGGCGCTGTGTGCAGAAAAAAATTATAATCAGGGTTATTCAATCCTTTATAAATTTTATAAAGCGTCGTTTTAAACGCTTGCGCCAAATAATTTTTTGATTTTTCGGTTATTCTTTCAAAATAGGGCTCGTGATTCTTGGGATATATTCTCGTTTCAAAGGCGCTCCTTGAAGCATAGGGGCACAAAACAACAAATTCCTTGTTCTCAAAAACTATTCTTTTTTTCTCTTTTCTTTCCCATTCCAAAATCTCACAATAAAGGCATTTTTTATTTTCTTGATAATAATTTTCTAATCTTTTTAAAACCAGATGAAGTTCAGGCTCTGAAACCGGGGTTGTAATAATTTGAGAATGAGGATGACTTATTGAAGCGCCGGCAGTATGTCCGTGATTATGAAAAATATGAATATAATTTACAAATTTCTCGTCAGCAAGGTCTAAATATCTTTTTTGATAGACATCAATTACTTCTTTAATTTGAGAAGCGGAAAACTGGCCCATGGATTTTTTGTGGTCTCTGGTCGCAACAACTTCGTGATAGCCAGCGCCGTTAATCCTTGTGTAAGGCCCAACTTTTTTTTCTTCAAGTTTGTCTGAAACCAAAAACGCTGGAAATTTGTTTGGGAAAACAATTGTTGTCCAGTTTTTTGGATTATTGCTAGGTCGTATTTCTTTGCCTTTATATAAAATCAGGACTGGTTTTTCCTGCGTGGAAATATCGCAAAAAGGACAATCCCTTGAGTTGTCTTCTGTGGAATTTTTCTTGTCTTTTTTGAACATTTCAGGCCTTTTGCCCCTGCCAGTGGCAATAACAACCCATTTTTGAGAAATTGGCTCTTGCCTTAGTTCTGAAGGAAATTTGGCAAAATTTTTTTTCGCCATAAAAAAATTATCGCCCATAAGCTCCTTTAATTGCGTTCCATCTGATTTTTAAAACCTCAAGGAGCATTTTTACCATACCCTTAAAACTTACCTTGCTGTTGGGATTATTAACCCACCTTACTGGAATTTCTTTTATTTTGTACCCGAATTTTTTCGCGATTAACAAAACCTCAACATCAAAAGCCCATCTGTCTATTTTGCATCTGCTAAAAATATCCTCAGCCACTGCCGCCCTAAATCCTTTAAATCCGCACTGAGTGTCTTTTATGCCCCACAACCCGACAATTATCTGGACAATTAAATTAAAAATATTGCCCATTAAAATTCTCCACCAGGGCTGGGCAACGACAATATCAGCGCCTTCTATGTCGCGCGAACCAATGACAACATCAGCTCCTTTTTCAAATTCAGGCCACATTCCTTCAACCTGGTCTATTGTTGTCGCATTATCAGCATCCATAAACAAACGAAAATCTCCACTTGCTTCTAATATTCCCTTTTTTACTGAACTGCCCTTCCCTCTATTGATTTTTTCATCAATCAATTTTAAGTTGGCAATTTTCCCCAGCAATTCTCCGACAACTGCTGCAGTTCTATCTTTGGAAGCATCATTAATAACAATAATTTCATAGCTGAAATTTTGCTTTTTTAAATAATCGCTAACGCTCGCAAGCGTGGCAGGCAAGGTTTCTTGTTCGTTATAAGCGGGAATTATCACTGACAGATGAATTTTTCCATCCATTTTTAGGCTTTATTTAGTTGTTTTTTTCTCAAAAACAAAATAATTGTTATTTTCCGATTCTTCAGCTATTGAATTCAAAGGGTCAATCAAAACAAGAATTTTTTCCGCAACTTCGCCAATATTTTCTTGGATAGTTGCTTTCCCGCTTTTTGAAAAATCAATTCCTGTAACTGAAAATTCTTTGGCAAAAATGTTGTCTTTGTAAATCCATCCAGTAATAATTTCGTTATTTCCTATTTTAACGCTGGCTGAATTTTTCAGTTCAATAACAGCCATTCCCTCGTCGCTAAAAGAAACTTTTTCCACGCTTAAATCGAGTTTTGTCGTTTTGCTTGAACAAGTCAAAAAACTGGAAATTTTTCCCTGAAGATAAAAATCAATTACATTTGCGTCCCCGGCATCTATTCTGCCGTTATTGTTTAAATCAGAAATTCCCTTTTGTTTTTGGGACAAATAGCCGATTTTTTTAACATAGTTCCTAATTAAAGCAGCGTCTAAAAAGTCAATGTAGCCGTTATAGGTTAAATCCCCGTAATTCCCGCATGGTGGAAATTTTTTATCGCTGGAAATGTTCTCAATTTTAAAACTCTTTTTACTTTCAGCCGTGAGTAAAACTTCATCGTCAAAATTTTTGACATCCAGTTTTATTTTGTAATCAGTTCCAATTTTTTCCTTGATTTGCCAATTATAGCCAATAACAATCACCCCGTTTTCGTCATATTCTGAAAAAGGATTAACATAAATTTTATCAACCGGATATTCTTTTTTGCTGTCTTTTATGGAAAAATCAATCAAATATGATTCAACGCCCTTGGGTATTGTCCATTTTATCGTATAACTGCTGCCATTGATTAATGTTTCTTTTTCTTCCGGCAAAACAACGCTAAAATCTCCGAAACAAACCGGGAATTTGGAAACTTTTCCGTCTAAAAATTTCTTTAAATAAATTGAATCAAACAAATCTATTTTTCCGTCATTGTTTATATCGCCGTTTATTGTTTGTTCATTGGTTAATGAACCGCCCAGATAAATATAGTTCAATAAAATATCCGCGTCTTCCTGAGTTAAAAACTTATCGTTGTTTAAATCCCCGTAATTGCCGCAAGGAGCGGTTTTTAAGTCGTCAGTTATTTTGGTCTCGGAAACAGTCCAAATTTTTCCCACCCCTATTGTCGGCTGAATCAAAGTAATGGTCCACATTTTTGAGTCGTGAATCGCGCTGTATTTCGCAACCCCGATATTTGAAAAATAAGAAATTTGTTTGGCGGTTTCAAGTTCTTCTTTTAAAAATCTGTAATTCAATCCCTCATTTTTTAAAACCAGCCCTGGCACCAATCTCCAATTTTGATAACCCAAATCAACCATATTCTGAAGCCTTGCCACTTCGCCGTAATCAATTGTTGTTTTTTCTTCTCCTGTGTCAGATTTTTTTTCAACTGATTCTGAATTTTCTTGAACAGTTGTTTTGCCATCGCCAGCGCTTGTTTGTTTGGCTTTTTCAACCGCCTCCTCTTGCGCTTTTTGAACAACAGCGGCTTGCTGGGCATAATAACTGGATGCTTGTTGGCTTAAAGCATCAAGCTGTTTTTGAATTAAATATAATTTTGAGACCAAATCCTTTACGCTAACCGCCTTTGTGGTTGCGGCTGGCGTTAAAGCAAAAATTGAAATAACTAAAATTGCAGCTAACAGGTTTTTATTGGTTTTCATATTTAAAAATTAATTATTTGTCCCGACTTGTCGGGATCCCGCCTACTAAAATAAAATATATGTGGCGGGAAAAATTTAAAATTTGCACCTTTATTAATATTAAAATTTTAAAAAAATAAAATCAAGGTCTAATAAAACCCGTCCTCTTTTGATGCAAACCTAGTTTGAGGTGTTGTTTTCTCGCCTTTGCAGATAGTAAGGTTTAGAAAGTCAAAAAATGCCTGTTTTTGCAGGGATTTCTTCATGAGTATTTTGTTATATCCAACTCTTGTAAAAAAATTCTAGACGTAATTTCGACGCTTCCGGTTGCCTTAGCTTCTTCTACTTTATGATTTTTGTGATGACTAGTAATCCTTCCTTTGGTTTTTTCTATCCTAACCGCATGAATTATAACTTTGTCTCCCAAAATAGATTCTAATTTAAACCAACCATGGTTAGTAAGTGGAAAGTAGGCGCTCATACTTCAACTATTTTTTTTCTCTTAATAAGTTTATTTATTATCTCTTCAACTTGATTAGCGGGCAAACCCAATGAAGAGACTATATTGATTGTCCTTATTGACTTAAGACCCTCTTTCTTCTTTTGAATAATAAACTGGTGTATGTCTTTTCTGGCTTGGGCATCACTTATTTCTCGAAAATTACACTCTTTTAATCTTAATGATTTTTGAAGTGCATCAATTTCGTTCCTTAGCGACTCATATTCCCACCTAGTTATAGTAACATTAGAAAATAATTCATTGGTGTCTACTCTAAATCCCTCAGATGTTTCTTCATAAATTGTTGCATTTCCCGTTGATTTTTCCATATGTTTTTAAAATATTATTTTATAAACCTTTTCAACGCCTCGCTTTTACTTGAAGTTATAATGGCAACCCCATCTTTTAGCTGTTTTGGAGACTTGTGGTCTATTACGATTGACGCTATGTTTTTATCATCTTTAGACATAACATGAAATACAACTGCAGTTGTATCTATTCTTTCATTTCCACTAAACTTATTTTTAAGTTCTTCGAGAACATTTTTTTTTATTAAATCTTCTACCTTTAGACCAGTCGTTATTATCTGGGTTTCTTCCTGTTTCTTTATTTTTTGAGAAAAAAATGACATATTTTTATTTTTATTATTTTAATTTGTCTTTGTATCTCTTCTTTTTATATTATCGTTTTACAATCCTGTGTCAAGCCTATGTCAAGGTTCAGCCTGACATGGAATTAGTGGTAGAAGCCCACTCTTGTCGCTAAGGAATATTTACCTTTATTTATTATTATACAGTTAAAATCCTGCTGCCGTGATGAGTTATGGCAATTGTGTGTTCAAAATGAGCGGCGATTGAATTATCTATTGTTTCAAAACCAAAACCATCGCTGCTTTTTTTAATATCTCCCTTGCCATTGGTAATCATTGGCTCCAAACAAACAACCATTCCTTCTTTCAAAAAGTCGCCTTCTCTGCGTTTTCCGTAATTTAAAATTTCCGGGTCTTCATGCAATTCCCTGCCAATGCCGTGACCGCATAAATTCCTGACAACACAAAAACCCTGAGATTCCACATATCTTTGGATTGTGTTTCCAATGGCGCCAATCCTGGCGTTTGGCCTTAGTTTTCTTATTCCTCTTTTTAACGCTTTATTGGCAACTTTAATTAATCTCAAAATTTCCGGCTCAACACTTCCGATCGGAATCGTTATTGCCATATCAGAATGAAAACCATTGTAAAAAATCCCTAAATCAAGGGATAAAATGTCGCCATCTTTTAAAACCCTGTCAGAAGGAACCCCATGAACAACGGTTTCATTAACAGAGGCGCAAAGCGTTTCCGGAAAACCGTTATAATCCTTAAAAGACGGCTTGCATTTGTATTTTAAAACAAGGCTCTCTGCGAGCCTGTTTAAATCATTGGTTGTAATGCCTGCCCTTGCTTCGTTTTTCAATTGTTCCATAATTTCAGCCAAAATGTGTCCGCCTGTCGCCATTATTTCAATTTCTTCTTGTGTTTTTATTGGAATCATTTTCCGCCTATTGCCTTAAGTATGTCTTCAAAAACTTTTTCTATTGGCTGTTCCCCGTTTATTTTTATCAATCTGCCGTTTTTCTCATAAAATTCAATCGCCGAAACAACATTTTCTTCAAAATAATCCAATCTTTTATTTATAGCTTCGGGCTTGTCGTCAACCCTGGTAATCAGTTCTCCGCCGCATTGGTCGCAAACTTCCAAATTTTTAAAATCGCCAACCCAAGGGATTAATCTTTCGCAATTTTTACAAATCCTTCTTTTTGTCAAACGATTAAAAGCTTCTTCTCTTGATATGTCTATCAAAATGTTAAAGGTGCTTTCTTTTCTTCCCAAAAAATCTAAAAAATCTTCAAGAACCTTTGCTTCATTTAATCGGCGCGGAGCGCCGTCAAGCATAAGCCCCTGTTCTTCTTTCAATTCATAAGCAATTTTGTGCGTCCACAAAGCAATTGCCAAATAATCAAATGGCAAGCCACCCTCCTCCATTACTTTTTTAATTTTGAGAGCCGGCTCGGAACCGCTTTTGGCTAAATCCCTGAATAAATCTCCTGTGGAAATGTATAAAAAATTGTTGCCGAAATGTTCCATTAAAAGTTTGGCTTGGGTTCCTTTTCCGGAACCAGAACGACCGATTAAGGCAAAATTTAGAGGTTTTTTCATTTTAACAAGTTTTAATTTTTAATAATTATCATACTCCCTCATTTGGAGCTGGGCTTTTATCTGCCTTACCAATTCAAGAACAACACTGACAACGATGAGCAAAGCTGTTCCTCCTATTAAAAACTCAAATGTCTGAATTCCGGTAATTCCCCTTACAATATACGGCATTATCGCGATTGAACCCAAGAACAAGGAGCCAATCAATAAAATTCTGTTTAAAATCCTTGTCAAAAATTCAGCTGTTGACCTGCCTGGCCTGATTCCCGGAATAAAACCGCCAGCTTTTTGCAAATTCTCGGAAATTGATTTCGGGTCAAAGGTAACTGCCGTGTAAAAATAAGTGAACAAAATAACCAAAATAAAATAAGTGGTTCCGTATATCCAAAGATTTGAAACTAAACCATTTAAAGTTTCCGCAATTGTCGTCAAAATTCCGCCAGCTCCGACAAAAAGCGTTGCCATCATATTGGGAAGCAATAAAATAGACAAAGCAAAAATAATCGGGATAACGCCCGCTGGATTTATGTTTATCGGCAAATAAGTGGAAGCTCCGCCAAACATTTTAAAGCCCCTGACTCTTTTGGCGTAAGAAACCGGTATATTTCTTCTGGCTTCATTTACCATAACAACTGCCATAATTATCAAAATTGCCAAAACAAAAAATAAAGCATAAGAAGGAATTCTTGACGCTGTCCAAGTAAAAACCGATTGCTGAATGCTTGTCGGCAATTCTGCCACAATTCCGGCAAAAATCAGCAAAGATACCCCATTGCTTATCCCCTTTTCTGAAATTAATTCGCCTAGCCACATCAAAAAAACCGTTCCAGCCGTAATTGTCATAATTGTGCTGATGATTTCAATTGGAGACAGCGGCAATAAAAGATGCTGCCTCTGAAGCAAAGAAATCATTGCAAATGATTGAATTATTCCCAAAGGAATAGTTAGGGCTCTTGATATCTGGTTAAATTTCTGTTTTCCGGCTTCGCCTTCCTCTTTGTACATTTTTTCCAGTTGCGGAAAAATCATTGTCAAAAGCTGCAAAATAATAGTGGAAGTGATGTATGGCCCCAATCCAAGCATTGCTATTGAAAGATGTTTTAAAGTTCCCCCCATAAATAGATTCATCAAACCGAATAATTGGCTTGAAGCAAAAAAACTTCTCAACGCCACAACATCAACTCCGGGAATGGGTATATTTGTAAGCAAACGGAAAACAATCAAAATTCCAAGAACAAAAAAAATTTTGTTTCTTAAATCCCTGAATTTAAAGGTTTTAATCAAAATATCTATTCCTTCTTTAATCATTTAATTTCACACTTTAATTTTTTCGCCAATTCCAGCGCCTTTTTGGAAAAAATGCAACCTTCAATGGCTAATTTTTTTGTCAGTTTGCCACTTCCTAAAATCTTAATCTCCGGCACATTTCCTTTATAACGCCTAATCAACTTTTTCTCAATCAAAACAGCGGGACTAACCAGTTCGTTTTCCTGAAAATTTTTTTCTAAAACATCCAAACTAATCGTTTTTATATTTTTGCCAAAATTTTTAAATCTATAACCCCTTAACTTCGGGTATTTTTTAATCAATTCTCTTATAATCGGCTGCATTTTTCTGCCGGCTCTTGCTGTTTGTCCTTTTCCGCCGCGGCCGCTATAAGTTCCTTTTTTACCTCCTCTTCCTATTCTTTTCTTCTTTTTTAAAAGTTTTTTGGGCTTTAATTGATGAATTTGCATGATTTTTTACCCTCCCAAATTTTTGGTTTTTCTAAAAACGTAAGGGTGTTAATTTTTATTTATTAAACGTCATCGTCTGGTTTTAATCCTCCCGGTCAAAAATTTGGGAGGGTAAATTTATTTTTCTGGCGCTTCTATTTCTTCAATGCTTTCCTTAATGTTTTCTTTTTTATTTTGACGAGCTTGGCGAAAGCTGGATAAAGCAATAATTGTCGCTCGAGCGTTATTCAGTTTATTCTTTGTTTTTGAAAGAACCTTTGACGAAATATCTTTAATCCCA
Organism: bacterium; assembly: GCA_030689665.1. Taxonomy (GTDB): domain Bacteria; phylum Patescibacteriota; class Minisyncoccia; order Minisyncoccales; family JAUYFS01; genus JAUYFS01. Next base: position 22,500 of record JAUYFS010000014.1, on the reverse strand, counting down.
ACCAAATCGCAAATCGCTCTTACGGTTCCGCCGGCGACCAAACCTCTTCCTTTTCTTTGCGGCCTTAGTAAAATTCTTGCCGCGCCAAATTTAGCGGTCACTTCGTGGGGAATTGTGCCGTCAATAATCGGAACTTTAATCAAGTTTCTTTTTGCGTCTCTTGTCGCTTTTTCTATGGACTGAGAAACATCAAGGCCCTTGGAAATGCCAACGCCAACCTTTCCTTTTTTGTCGCCGACAACAACAGTGGCTCTGAAACTAAGTTTTTTCCCGCCGCCAGTGACTCTCGTTACCCGCGCCAAATCCAAAAGCTTGGAGTCAAAACCGTCGTCTTTTTTAAATTCTCTTCCTCCTGTTTTTCTAAATGTTTTTTTCTCTTTGTTTATCATATTTTTAAAATTTTAATCCTTGTTCCCTTGCTCCGTCTGCCAAGGCCTTGATTCTTCCATGATATTTATAACCTCTGCGGTCAAAAACTATTTCTTTAATTTTTTTCTTCATTGATTTTTCGGCAATTAATTTTCCAACCAAATAAGCCATGGCTATTTTTGAGCTTAATTTTTTCTCTTTTATCGCGCTTTCTAAATCTTTCTTTGCGATTTCCTTATCCTGAGCGGCGGCAATTGTTTTTCTGCTATCATTGTCAATTAACTGGGTATAAATATGCTTGTTTGACCTAAAAACAGTCAACCTGATTTTACCGGCTGTTTTTTTCTTTATATTAAGAATTTTCGCTTTTATTCTTCGCGCTCTTCTTTGCCTCTTAACAATTTTTTCTTTTGCGTGGTTTGCCATAAATAATTGAATTTATTTTTAAGCGGAAGCAACCGCTTTTTTGCCGACTTTCTTTCTTACCTTCTCGCCCAAATATCTGATTCCTTTACCCTTATACGGCTCTGGCGCTTTTACCTTCCTGATGTCAGCCGCAACCTGTCCGACTAGTTGTTTGTCAGCTCCTGAAATCGTGATAATTTTATTGTCAATGCTGATTTCAATTCCTTGCGGTTTTGATATTTTTACCGGGTGAGAAAAACCGACATTTAAAATCAAGTCATTGCCGCTAATTTCCGCCTTATAACCCAATCCCCGAATTTCCAGTTGTTTTTTAAAGCCCTCGGAAACTCCCAAAACATTATTCGCTATCAATGCTCTGAACAAACCCCAAAGAGGTTTGTTTTGCTTTGTTTGTCTCTTTAAAGAAACATTAATTTCTTTGTTGTCTTTAATTTCAACGTTAACATCGGGCAAAATTTTTAAATCTAATTCGCCTTTAGGCCCCTTGATTTTAAGGACCTGGCCTTTCAATTCAGTTGTTACGCTTTCGGGTATTAAAATTGTTTTTTTGCCTATTCTTGACATAAGAAAAATTTAATTACCAAACCTGGCACAAAACTTCTCCTCCCAATTTTCTTTTTCTCGCCTCTTTATCGGTCATCAATCCCTGAGGAGTTGATATTATTGATATTCCAAATCCGCCCTTAATCTGTTTTATATTTTTCGCTCCTTCATAAATTCTTTGCCCGGGTTTGGAAACCCTTTTTATTCCTCTAATCATTGGTTTTGTTTCTTTTATCGGATTAATGGCTTTTTCAATTTCGTATTCTTTTATCTCATATTTAAGTTCAATGTCTATAAATTTTTTTGTTTTTCTTCCTTTTTTCTTTATCTCTCCAACAAAACCTTCGCTTTCCAATATTTTTGCAATTCTGAATTTCAAATCAGACCAAGGGACCTTAACGCTTGTCTTTTGAACCGCTTGGGCATTTTTTATCCTATTTAACATATCTGTGATTGGATCTGTCATATTTTGATGAAATTTAAATGTTTTGGAATTTTAATTTGTTATTTTGATTTTTGATTTTTGATTTTTTATTTTCCCGCCCTACCAGCTTGATTTTTTAATTCCTGGAATTTCTCCCTTATTTGCCATTTCCCTAAAACAAATTCTGCATAGCCCGAATTTTCTCAAAAAACCTCTGGCTCTTCCGCAACGAAAACATCTTCTGACAATGCGGGTGCTGAATTTTGGCTTTCTCTGCGATTTAATTATTTGTGATTTTTTTGGCATGAAATTTTATTAAGATTTTTTAATCGGAAACCCAAGCAATCTTAGCAATTCCGCTCCTTCCTCTATTGTTTTTGCCGTTGTTACCACTGTTATTTCAAAACCAAAAATTCTTTTGACATTTTCCAGAGAAATTTCCGGAAAAACTATATGTTCTTTCATTGAAATCGTAAGATTTCCGCTGGGGTCAAAAGATTTCAGCTCTAGTCCCCTAAAATCTCTTTTTCTCGGCAGGGCAACATTAACCAAAACATCCAAGAAATCAAACATTTTTTTTCTTCTTAGGGTGATTTTCGCTCCAATCGGGCTTCCTTGTCTTAATCTAAAAGCGGCAATTGATTTTTTAGCTTTTGTCAAAACCGGCTTTTGACCCGCCATTTGCGCCAAATCTCCTAAAATGGCATCGTAAATTTTCTTTTGTTCTTCGCCTGTTTTGTTAAAAACCATGCTGCCGAAACCAGCGTTAATGACAACTTTCTCTATTTTAGGCACAGCCATGGCGCTTTTATACCCGAACTTTTCTTTCATTTGCGGAATCGCTTCTTTTTGATATTTTTCTTTCATCGTTTTAACCATATTTTTTAATCAATTTTATTGTTGCATTTTTTGCAAACCCTGATTTTTTTGATTTTTTCGGCCTCAACCAATTGATAACCAATTCTTGTCGGTTTTGAACATTTCGGACATAAAAATTTGGCATTGGAAACATCAATCGGCCCAAACGATTCAACAATTTGTCCCTTTTCTCCCGATCTTTTCGGCCTCAAGTGTTTTTTTCTTATATTAACTCTTTCAACAACGATTTTGTTGTTTTTTGGAAAAGCTTTGACAATCTTGCCTTTTTTACCCTTGTCTTTGCCTGAAATTATTAAAACTGTGTCGCCTTTTTTTAATTTCATATTTGTTAAATTACTTCCGGCGCCAAACTGATTATTTTTTCAAATCCCCTGTCTTTTAATTCTTTTGGAATTGGCCCGAAAATTCTCGTTCCTTTTGGCTCTTTCTTATCGTCTATAATCACGGCTGAATTTTCATCAAACTTGATATAACTTCCATCCGCCCTTCTAAATGGAGCTTTTTGCCTTACCACAACAGCCTTGACGATATCATGCTTTTTCACCAATCTTCTCGGCTCTGCTTTCTTTACCGCGGCAATAATAATATCCCCGATTCTTGCGTATTTTCTTTTGGTTCCGCCCAAAATTCTAAAACAACGAATCATTTTTGCTCCGGTATTATCCACGACTTTTAAATTTGTTTCCGTTTGAATCATATTTAAAATTTATTTTGTTTCTTTTGGCAAGGCCTTCCATTTTTTTCTTTTGCTTATCGGCCTGCTTTCTTCTATAACCACCTTGTCTCCAATGTTAAATTCGTTTCCCTCGCAATGAGCTAAATATTTTGTATGCGTCTTAAATCTTCTCTTGTATTTTGGGTGAGCTTTCATTTTTTCAACCCTAACCACAATCGTTTTGTCCATCTTGTCTGAAACGACTATTCCCATTAATCTTCTTTTGTTGTTTTTTTCTTTTGTTTCCATGATAATTTATTATTTATCCTCCTGAATTTTTTGTGGAAAAATTTTTGAGGGCTTGGTATCTTTTTTTCTTTCATTTAAAATCGTTAAAATCCTGCTTCTTAATTTTTTTGTCTCTTTAATTTCTCTTGCGTTTTTTAATTTCCCGACGCCAAGGTCAAATTTAAGCTGGCGCAATTTTTCTTTCATTTTCAAAATTATCGCTTTCAATTCATCGTCTTTTTTAAATCTGATTTCTTTGGTTTCCATATTTTTAAACTTCTTTTTTGATAAATTTTGTCCTTATTGGAAATTTAGCCGCAGCTTTTTCCAGCGCCTCTTTTGCCATTTTTTCCTCAATACCCTCCAATTCAATCATTATTCTTCCGGGCTTAATCGGATAAGCGTAAAATTCAACATTTCCCTTTCCTCCGCCCATCGGAACTTCTGTTCCTTTTCTGGAAATCGGCTTGTCGGGAAAAATTCTAATCCACATTTTTCCTCCCTTTTTCAAATATCTTAAAATCGCTCTTCTTCCGGCTTCAATCTGTCTGGCTGTAATCCATTTGGAACCCAACGATTTCAATCCAAAACTGCCGAAAGCTAATTCCGTTCCTCTGGCTTCAATTCCTTTTATTCTTCCTTTTTGCCATTTTCTATGTTTTGATTTTTTTGGCATTAACAACATAATTCTGTTTTATTTTTTATTTCCCTTATAAATCCAAACCTTAACGCCTATGGTTCCATAGGCGCAGTTTGCCTCTTTGATGCTGTAATCAATATCAGCTCTTAAAGTATGTCTCGGCAATCTTCCTTTGGCAAGCCACTCAGTTCTGGCGATTTCCGCTCCGTTTAATCTTCCTGAAACCTCTATTTTAACGCCCTCAACTCCCTTATAAGTAATGGTCCTGTCCAACGCCTGTTTTACGGCTCTTCTGAAAGGAATCCTTTTTTCAATTTGTGAAGCAACCACCTGAGCAACCAAAGAAGCGCTTGACCAAAAATCCTTGACTTCTCGGATTTCTAACTTCAAACCTTCTTTCCTGCCTTCAAAAATTTCTTTTTCTATTCTATTTTTTAAGTCCTCTATTCCTTTCCCGCCCCGTCCAATTAATAATCCCGGCCTGGCGGTAAATATAAAAATAGTCAATTTGTCGGCAAATCGCTCAATCTCTATTTTTTCAATCCAGCTTTCTTTAAATTTTTTCTCAAAAAATCTTCTAATTTTAAAATCTTCTTCCAGATTTTTTGAGAAGTTTTTTTGGTTAAACCATCTTGATAACCAATCTTCCAAACCATTGATTCTAAAAATTTTAGGATGAACCTTGTGTGACATTGTTATTTATTATGTTTATTTTCTTTCTTTTCTTCTTTAACAATTTTTGATGTTTTTGACTTTTGATTTTTGATTTTTGATTTTGCTTCGGTGATATCACCCAATTCAATCGTGATATGGCTTGATTTTTTCTGGATTTCATAAGCCTTTCCCCTGGCTCTCGGCATCCATCTTTTTAATTTCGGCCCTTCATTAACAATCACTTTTTTTATAAACAAATTCTCAGGTTTTTTGTTAAAATTTTGCTTGGCATTGGCAATAACAGACATTAAAAGTTTTTTCATCGGCAAAGCCGCTTTTTTTATCGTAAAATCAAGAAGCTTCACGGCTTCTTCCGCTCGTTTTCCTTTTATCAAATCTCCCACTAATCTGACTTTTCTTGGAGCTATTCTCAAATGACGAAGGTGGCCTTTCATATTATTCTTTCTTTAATTTTTCAGTTTCAGCTGATTCTTGTTTGCTTTCAATTTCTCTCTGCAATCTGCCTCCGTGTCTCACAAATTTTGTGGTTGGCGCGAATTCTCCCAACTTGTGGCCAACCATTTCTTCTGTGATATAAACAACAATATGTTCTTTCCCGTTATAAACTCCAAAGGTATAATCAATCATTTCCGGAGTAATAGAACAATCCCTGGTCCAGGTCTTAATAACAACCTTGTCTCCAGGTTTGACCTTTTTCATTTTTTTCAAAAGCTTTTCATCTATAAATGGCCCTTTTTTTAACGATCTTGACATAGTGAAAATTTCTTTAAGTTGTTTTTATTACTTTTCTTCTTCTTAAAATTAATTTGTTTGTCCATTTTTTTCTTTTTCTTGTTTTAACTCCTTTAGCCGGCTTGCCCCAAGGAGTTTTTGGATGTTTCAAACCAATTCCAGTTCTTCCTTCTCCTCCTCCATGCGGATGGTCGCAAGGATTCATAACCGAACCCCTGACGCGCGGCCTTCTTCCTTTGGCTCTGGACCTTCCCGCCTTGCCAATAATAATAAATCTGTGTTCTGGCTTGGAAACCATTCCGATTGAAGCAAAACACTCTCCTAAAATTTTTCTCTCTTCTTTTGAAGGCATTTTCAAAAGCGTGTATTTCTCGTCGTGGCTTAAAATCTCTGCTCCGCTCCCGGCGCTCCTGACTATTCTTCCGCCTTGATTTGGCTGAAGTTCAATATTATAAATAATTGTTCCAACTGGAATATTTTTCAATTTTATCCTGTTTCCAACTGTTATTTCAGCTTTTTCAGAAATAATAATTTCCTGATTAACCGCTAATTTGTCCGGGGCTAAAATGTATCTTTTTTCGCCGTCTTTGTACTGGACCAAAGCGATAAAACCGCTTCTATAAGGGTCATATTCAATTGAAACAACCTTGCCCGGAATATTGATTTTTCCCTGGCCAAAATCAATCATTCTATACATTCTTTTATTACCGCTGCCCCTAAATCTCAAGGTTATTCTTCCCCCTGCTCCTCTTCCGCCAGTATTTTTCTTGGAAACCAAAAGCCCCTTTTCCGGTTTTTTCTTGGTTAAAATTGAATAGTCCGCAAAAGTCATATTTCTTCTTCCCGCTGATGTTGGTTTTACGTATTTCATAATTCAAATATTTTTATCTTGGCAATAATTCAATTGTTTGCCCTTCTTTTAATCTTACAATCGCTTTTTTGTATCCTTGTTTCAAACCCTTGAACCGGCCTTTTATTTTTTTTCTTTTTGAAGGGACTTTTGTTATTTTGACGCTTACAACCATTACTCCAAATGTCTGTTCCACCGCTTTTTTTATTTCTGATTTATTGGCAGTATCGCCCACTTTAAAAACATATTGGTTTTTTTCCGCCAAAGCCGCGGCTTTTTCAGTGATTTGAGCGGATACCAAGATTTTATCCAAAAACGGATGTATTTTTTTCTGCTCAAAATCCTTAATTTTTGTTTTCTTAACGGCAACAGCCGGCGTTATTTCCGTTTCTTTTTTTATCGCTTCTTTTTTTTCTTTAATTTCTTTCTTTTCTGGTTTTTCTTTTTTTTCCGGTTTCTTTTCTTCAGTTTTAAAAATTTTTCCGAGCAATGTCATATATTGTAAAATTAGTTATCTTTTTTGTCAATATAAGCTTGACTCATCTTATTTATTCCTGATTTTGTTAAAATTAAAAATTTTACCGACAATAAATCAAGCGCGTTCAAGTCCTCTATCGGGAGTAATTTTACGCGATTTATGTTCCTTGAAGCTAAAATAATTTTATCTTGATTATCTTTGATGCCTTTTTCCAAGCTTATAATTATTGATTTATTTAAAGCGCCTAAATTTTTTAAAATTTCCGCTACAAATTTTGTTTTGAATTCTTTTAAGTCAATTTTATCAAGAACCAAAAGCTCATTATCCCTTACTTTTTGGCTCAAAACCATAAATAAAGCCTTTACCTTGGTTTTTTTGTTTATTTTTTGCTTAAAGTTTTTTTCTTTTCTGGGCCCAAAAACAACTCCGCCTTTTCTCCAAATCGGAGACCTGATGGAACCGTGCCTTGCTCTTCCCGTTCCTTTTTGCGCCCACGGCTTTTTGCCTCCGCCGGAAACTTCTCCCCTATTTTTAGTATGAGCGATTATTTTTCTTCTGTTAGCCATTTGCGAACGCTGAACCTCATAAATCAAATCCGAATTAAAATCAACTCCAAAAATTTCTTTGGGCACTGCCATCATTTCTGTTTCTTCGCCTTTTTGATTGTAAACTTTTATTTTCATAAAAAATTCTTGCTATTTCTCGGTTTTGATTTCCAAAAGCGTTCCTCTCGCTCCGGGAACCGCTCCCTCAATCGCAAACAAATTATTTTCTTTGTCAATTTTGATTATCTTCAAATTTTTAATGGTTACCCTTTCCACGCCCATTCTTCCCGGCATTCTTCTTCCCTTAATAACTCTTTGCGGAAAACGCATTCCTACCGAACCAATGGTTCTGTGTTCGTGTTTTACTCCATGAGTGGCGTTTCTTCCCGAGAAACCCCATCTTTTTACGCCGCCCTGAAATCCTTTTCCTTTTGAAACCCCGATTACGCTTACCTTGTCTCCAATTTGAAAAACAGAAACGTCAATTTTGTCTCCAACTTTAAAAGAATTTTCAGCCGGTTGTTTTGCCCTAAACTCTTTTAGATAGCGAAATTTTCCCAATCCTCTCATTTGTCCCAAAACCGCCTTTCCAAGCTTTTTTATTTCGTCAAAAGCAATCTGAACTGCTTGATATCCGTCCTTGTCTTTTGTTTTAATCTGGGTAATAAAACAAGGACCCGCTTTAATTAGCGTAACCGGAATAACTTTTTCGCCTTCAAAAATCTGCGTCATCTCTATTTTTTTGCCTAGAATAAATTTTTCCATATTTTTAACATAAAGCACTATATCTCATATATTTTTGATAACAACCAATATAAACAAAAAAAACTTATAGCGAACATTAGTTCGATATATCCGTTAGGTTATAGCGAACATTAGTTCGATATATCCGTTAGGTTATAGCAAGTTGTGTTTTTACAATGTCTTTATCCTCGCCAGCCTCGCCGTCTAGGCGGGCCATTTCAATTAAACCATCTTTATTTCTATGTCAACGCCGGCCGGAAGATTCAAATTCTTCAAAGAATCAATAATTCTCGGATTGATATTATCAACTTCTATCAAGCGTTTGTGAATTCTCGTTTCAAACTGCTCCCTTGAATCTTTATGAACAAAGGTTGAACGATTCACCGTGTATTTTTCCTTTTCAGTAGGCAAAGGAACAGGTCCTTTGACTTGAGCTCCTTCTCTTAAAAGAACCTCAATTATTTCCTTGGCGCTTTTGCCAATGACTTTATCATCAAAGGACCTGAGTTTTATCCTTAGCCTTGGTTTAACAACAGCTTCTTTTTTTTCTTTCTTAACCGCTTCCATAAAAAACAATTTATTTGGTAATCTTTGTGACAACCCCTGCGCCGACTGTCTTTCCGCCCTCTCTGATAGCAAATCTTAACTGCTCTTCCATGGCAATCGGTTTTAACAATTTAATTTTCAAATTAACCGTGTCGCCCGGCATAACCATTTCTGTTCCTTCCGGCAAAACTACATCGCCGGTAACATCAGTCGTTCTGATGTAAAACTGGGGTTTATACCCGTTGAAAAACGGGGTGTGGCGTCCGCCTTCTTCTTTGCCCAAAATATAAACCTGCGCTTCAAAATCTGTGTGGGGAGTGATTGACCCTGGTTTTGCCAAAACTTGTCCTCTTTCCACGTCCTCTTTTTTCAAACCTCTCAAAAGAATTCCAACGTTTTCACCTGCTCTTCCTTCGTCTAAAATCTTGTTGAACATTTCAATTGAAACTGCGGTTGTTTTCTGGGTATCTCTCAAACCAACCATTTCCACTTCTTCGTTGGCTTTTACAATCCCTCTCTCAATTCTGCCCGTGACCACTGTTCCGCGCCCTTCTATGGAAAAGACATCTTCAATAGCCATCAAAAACGGCTTTTCAGTGTCTCTTTTTGGGTCGGGAATGTGGTTGTCTATGGCTTCTACCAATTGATAAATTGGTTTTAGCGCTTCATCGTCAGCAACAGTCGCGTCTAAGGCCTTAAGGGCTGAACCGCGAATAATGGGAATTTCATCCCCGGGGAATTCATATTTTTTCAGTAATTCCCTAACTTCTGATTCAACCAAATCAATCAGTTCCAGGTCATCAACCTGGTCAACTTTATTTAAGAAAACAACTAGCGCCGGAACTCCTACCTGCCTTGCCAAAAGAATGTGCTCTCTTGTCTGCGGCATAGGACCATCAGCGGCAGAGACCACCAAAACCGCTCCGTCCATCTGGGCAGCGCCGGTAATCATGTTCTTAATGTAATCAGCGTGTCCCGGACAATCAATGTGAGCATAGTGCCTTTTGTCGCTTTCATATTCCACATGACAAATAGCAATGGTAATTCCCCTTGCTCTTTCTTCCGGTGTGCCGTCAATCTGGTCTACTGATTTTTCTGAGGCCTTAAAACCTTTTAATTTCAGGGCTTTTAGAATTGCCGCGGTTAATGTGGTTTTTCCATGGTCAACATGGCCAATGGTTCCGACATTAACATGCAACTTACTCCTTTCAAATTTTTCTTTTTCTGCCATATTTTTTTTACCCTCCTAAGTTTTTCGCAGAAAAATTTTGGAGGGTGAATTTATTAATTATTAATTTTAATTATTTTTTTATCCTGCTCCCAATTCCTTAAAAATTGAGAAACAAAGCTCTTTTTTCAACCTTTTCACCCTCCTAAGTTTTTTGTAGAAAAATTTGGGAGGGTAAATTTTTTAAAAAACAAAGTGTTAAAAGTAATAATAAGGAAAATAAAGTTTTTTGTCAACATCGCCTCGCCGAAGCCCTCAGGGGCGGAGGCGGGCTTTGCCTCGCCGAAGCCCTTAGGGGCGGAGGCGGGTTAATACATTAAAGGTTCAAATCATCTATATCCAAATCTTCTCCTGTTTCATTAGTTTCTTCTTGAATTTCCGGCTTTTCCGGTTTTTCTTCCTTTCTTGTTATCAAATCAACAATGCTTTTCCCCGCTGGTTTTTCTTTTTCATCTTCTTTAAAATTTTTATTCACTAATTTTTTATAAACATCAAAATTCATCAAAACCAAAAGCGGTTTGCCTTCTTCATAAACAAATATTTTGCCCTCATCTTTCTCAATTATGTCTCTTAAGGTTTTTAAATCCATATTATTAAATTATTTTCTTTTGCCTTCAATAATTTCTTGGGCGATATTTCCGGGAGTCTCCTGATATTGGTCAAATTCCATGGTAAATGTTCCTCTGCCTTGAGTAATTGACCTTATAATTGTCGCATATCCGAACATTTCCACCAAAGGAACAAAAGCGTCAATAACTTTCAAATTCAATCTGTCAAAAGTTTCCTCAATTTTCCCTCTGCGGGAACTCAAATCGCCGATAATGTCTCCAAAGTATTCCTCAGGCACAATGACTTCCAATCTCATAATCGGCTCCAAAAGAATTGGTTTGCACTTTTTCGCGCCGTCTTGCAACGCTTGGCTGGCGGCGATTTTAAAAGCGATTTCAGAAGAATCAACCTCGTGGAACGAACCGTCATACAAACTAACCTTCATATCAACCATGGGAAATCCGGCCAAAATTCCCTTGTCCATCGCTTCTTTTACTCCTTTTTCAACCGGCGGAATAAATTCACCGGGAATAATTCCTCCCCTGATTTCATTAACAAATTCAAAACCCTTGCCTCTTGGCATTGGCTCAATTCTTATTTTTACATGCCCGTATTGGCCCCTGCCTCCTGACTGCCTGATGTATTTTCCTTCTGACTGGATTGACTCTTTGATTGTTTCTTTATAAGCAACTTGCGGTCTTCCCACGGCAGCGTCAACATTAAACTCTCTTTTTAACCTGTCAGCGATAATTTCCAGATGTAATTCTCCCATTCCGGAAATTATCGTTTCTCCGGTTTCCTGATTTGTGGAAACCCTGAAGGTCGGGTCTTCGTCTGACAATTTTTTCAAAGATGTTCCCAATTTTTCCTGGTCAGCTTTTGTCTTGGGTTCAATTTTAATTGAAATAACCGGCTCTGGAAAAGAAATCTGTTCCAAAACAATCGGATTGTTTTCGTCGCAAAGCGTGTTTCCCGTTCTGGTATTTTTCATGCCGATTGTCGCAGCCAAATCGCCGGCAAAAACATCATCAACTTCTTCTCTGTGGTTTGCGTGCATTCTTATAATTCTGCCTATTCTTTCTTTTCCGCCGGTAGTTGAGTTTACAACATAAGAACCTTTGACTAATTTTCCCGAATAAACCCTGAAATAGGTTAAACTCCCGACAAAAGGGTCTGAAGCGATTTTAAAAGCCAAGGCAGCGAACGGCTCGTCGTCAGACGCTTTTCTCTCAACAATTTCTCCTGTTTGAGGATTGGTTCCCTGCGCGGGCGGCAAATCAACCGGACTTGGCAAATAATCGCAAACAGCGTCAAGCATTAGTTGAACTCCTTTATTTTTTAAAGAAGAGCCGCAAAGAATTGGATTTAATTTATTGTTCAAAACAGCTTTCCTGAGAGTTTTTTTAAGTTCTTCCTTGGAAATTTCCTCGCCTTTCAAAAATTTGCTTGTTAAATTTTCGTCTTCTCCCGCGATTTTCTCAACCATTTTTTCCCTGAATTTTTCAGCTTTAATTTGAAGTTCTTGCGGAATTTCTTTTTCAATCATGTTTTCTCCTTTTTCGCCCTCAAAATACAACGCCTTCATTTTCAAAAGGTCTATAATTCCGCTAAACTTTTCCTCACTTCCAATCGGAAGCTGTAAAATTATTGCGTAGGGTGTTAATTTTTTAAAAATTGAATCAGCGCTTTTTTCAAAATCAGCGCCCATCCTGTCAAGTTTGTTTATAAAACAAACTCTTGGCACGCCAAACTTGTCCGCCTGGCGCCAAACTGTTTCTGATTGCGGTTCCACGCCCGCAACCCCGTCAAAAACGACAACAGCTCCGTCCAAAACTCTTAAAGACCTCTGGACTTCAACCGTAAAATCAATATGTCCCGGAGTGTCAATGATATTTATTCTGAATTCGTTTTCTTTTTTCTTTTCCAAATCGCTTGGCGTCCAAAAACAAGTTGTCGCTGCGGCGGTAATTGTAATCCCTCTTTCTCTTTCCTGTTCCATCCAATCCATAATCGCTTCTCCGTCGTGAACCTCGCCGATTTTGTGAGAAATTCCGGTGTAAAACAAAACCCTCTCCGTTGTTGTTGTTTTCCCGGCGTCAATGTGCGCGATAATTCCAATGTTTCTGTATTTATCCAAAGGATAAGCCCTGTCCATTTTAAATTATTTTATTTATTTTTCGTTTTTCGCTTTGCGCTTTGCGTTTTTTTATCTCGCAAAATGCGCGAACGCCTTGTTCGCCTCTGCCATTCTGTGCATTGTTTCTTTCTTTTTAACGGCAGTTCCCGTGTTTTGTGAGGCCTCCAAAAGTTCCTGAGCTAATTTTTCTCGCATTGGTTTTCCTTTTTTGGCTCTGGCAGCTCCGATTATCCATCTCATAGACAAACTTATTTTTCTTTCCGGCCTAACCTCAATCGGCACCTGATATTTGGCTCCGCCGATTCTTTTTGCCTTAACCTCCATTATTGGCGCAACATTTTTCAAGGCCTCTTCAAAAACATCCAGAGGGTCTTTCTTGGATTTGTTTTTGATTATTTCGCAAGCATTGTAAAAAATCGTCCTTGCTGTGGATTTTTTCCCTTTTTCCATTATATGGTTTATAAACTTTTCAACCCTGACGCTGTTAAAAACCGGGTCTGGAGTTATGTCTCTTTTTACTGCTTTTTTTCTTCTTGCCATAATAATTTTTTATTTTTTAGCCGAACCGCCGCCTTTGCCTTTTTTGGCGCCGTATAAACTTCTTGATGTTTTTCTTCCTTCAACTCCGGAAGTGTCCAAAATTCCCCTGACAATGTGGTATCTGACGCCAGGCAAATCTTTAACCCTTCCGCCCCTGATTAAAACAACCGCGTGCTCTTGAAGATTATGTCCCACTCCCGGAATATAGGCAGTAACCTCCATTCCATTTGTTAAACGGACCCTTGCCACTTTTCTCAAAGCAGAGTTTGGTTTTTTCGGAGTCATGGTAAAAACCTTGACGCAAACGCCTCTTTTAAAAGAAGAAGGAAAATCTTTTGGCCTGTTTTTTAAAACATTAAAAGCAAATGACAAAGCAGGCGCTTTGTGGCGCTTTTTCATTTGTTTTCTTGGCCTTTTCATTAACTGGTGAATTGTCGGCATATTTTTTACCCTGTTAAATAATTTCGCTTTCAGCGAAATTACTGCGAAGCAGTATTTAACAAGGTGAATTTAATTTAAAACAGCGCTTATGCGCTAATTATTTTTACCTTAACAAAAGAAATTTTTTGTGTCAAGGCAGAAAATCATGAAGCATGAAACATGAAACCTGAAACATGAAGCATAAAGCATGAAGCATAAACTTAAATGTCAAAAGTCAAAACGCAAAATGTAAAACGAAAAACGCAAAACAAAAGAAATGTAAAATGCAAAGCGAAAAATGTAAAATGAAAAATTAAAAGAATAAAAAGAATAAAAAATTTCTCCTTTTTGTCAATCAAAAAATCAGAGGACGGGCCCCTGAAAACTTTGTATAAAAAAGGAAAAGGAGAGGAAAAAGGAAATCTTTCAAATAGATTTCAGATGCGCGATTTATTTGAGATGAACCGCTTCATCTGGAAAGATTTTTTCTCGCTCTCCATATTCGGGTTGTCCTGCAACGATATTAAAACTTTTAATATCATGAGGAATGACAACCCATATATTCCTCCTTATTAAGTGTTTAGATAGTTCTCAAGATTACTTGAGTCCAGTTCTTTTCTAAAATTGTAGAACCGGAAAAACGCTATCTAAACTATTATTTATTTAACTCCTCTCTATTTATATATTAGCAAATTAGTTTGTATTTGTCAAGGAAAGAAGTATGTAGTATATAGTATGAATTATAGAGAAAGCTGTCGTGGGGTCAGACCCCACGACAGCTTTTGGTTTTCGGATTATTGTTCGTTTTTGCGAATAATTCCAAGGTAATAAGCTGTCATTAAATCCATTTCTTTCAAAATATTTTTATCAGCCGCCTTCAAGCGGCTTAAAAGTTTTATGTCTTTTTTTTGTATTGTCCTTAAAATTTTAAGCGTAATCTGGCTTATTTTTATTTTTTTCCCGGCAACAGATTTCCCTTCGCAAAAATCGCAAACAATGCCCTTTTTGGTAAAATAAAAACTTTTCTGGGGTTTTAATTTTTTATGGCAATTAAAACATTTTTCAAAATCAATGCCAAACCCAATGTTTTTCAAAAAATTCCAAATAAAAAACTGATAAACCAAATATAGGTTTTTATCCCAGTCCCTTGTCATTTGCAAAGAAAAAGCCAAAAGGTTCCACAATTTCAGGTCTTTTTCCGGCTCTCTGACAAATTCTATAAAAAAATCGCAGATAAAATGGCAAAGTTTTTTCTTTTTCAAGTCCTTGTTTATTTCGGGCAATTTTTTTACAGAATAAATATCGGTTAAAATCTTGAATTTCTTGCCCTGAACAAATTCAATTTCCTCAAAATTAAAATCTCGCGCTGCGGATTTTAATTTTGAGGAAATTTTGCGGATTGATTTTCCCAAAATTTTAAGCAAACCAAATTCTTTAGTAAAAAAATAAACCAAAGAATCAGCCTCGTTGATATTTTTGCGGCCCAAAACAATCGCCTGAGTTCTATAATTAACAAACATAAAAAACTTTTAACAAAATCCAGCTGAGGAGGGTCAGACCCTCCTCAGCTGACAGATTATTTTAAAACCTCCAAAGAAATTTTGATTTGTTTTTCCTGAATTTTGGCTTCTTTATCAAATTTATCGCCCTGTTCCCGTTCTTCTAAATTGTCAGCTAAAACTTCTTTGGCAATAAAATCCTTGTTTTTAACAATAATATCAATTATTTCTTTTTCTCCGCTAACAGCAACTGAAATTCTATCATTGGGAGTTAAACCCTTATTTTTCCTTATTGACTGAACCTGTCTGATAAATTCCCTGACACAACCCTCTTCCAAAAGTTCAGCGCTCATTTCAGTTTCCAAATAAAACTCCTTGCCTGTTTGAATTTCTTTGACATTAACCTCATCTTTGATAATATTTAAAATTTCTTCTGGAAATTTTTCTTGAATTTTAAGCAAGCTCAATGGCTGCCTCACTTTTATTCCTTTTTCCGCTCTTTGCGCCAAAACTTGCGCCACAACTTCCCGCGCCCCTGCCATTGTTTTTTCCAAGTCATTGTCAATCAGTTTTTTATCAATTTTCGGCCAATCGCACAAATGGACTGATTCAGGCATTTTTTTTGTTTTCAATGCCTGATAAAATTCTTCTGATAAAAATGGAAGAATTGGAGAAATAATTTTTGTTAAGTTTAAAAGAATATAATAAAAAGTTTCAATTGCCTGCTTGCGACCATCAGCGCCTTGGTGAAATCTATCCCTGCTCCTTCTTAAATACCAAAGAGATAAATCGTTTATAAAAAACCTCTCAATTTCTGACGAAGCAGCATCAAAATTATAGTTATCTAAATCAACCGTGATTTTTTTTATTAAAAAGCTTGATCTTGAAACAATCCATTTATCTAAAATATTTTTTGTTTTTGGAGCGTCTTTAATTTCCGGAAACTCTTCTTTTTTCATATAAATATGGAAAAAGGAAAAAGTATTAAATAAAGTCATTAACTTTCTCCTTGTCTCTTCTGCCACAGTCCAACCAAATCTAAGATTAAGAACTGGATTTTGCTTTACATACATCCATCTCATTGTTTCAGCGCCGATTTTTTCAACTGCATCGTCAAACCAAATCGCATTGCCTTTTGATTTGTGCATTTCCTCATCATTTTCGTCATGAACCGAAGCAAAACCAAAAATTGTTTTTGTCGGCGCAACGCCTTCCAAAACAGCGCTCATTACAATAATTGCGTAAAACCAATTTTTAAATTGGCCTGGAAATGACTCACAAATAAAATCAGCGGGAAACCAGCTTTCCCAATGTTTTTTATTTTCAAAATAGCCCATTGTTGAAAACGGCGCAATTCCGGCATCCAACCAGGGATTTCCGACATCTTTGATTCTCGGAACAATTTCCCCGCATTTTGAACACTTTATTTTTACTGCGTCCAACCACGGTCTATGCGGCGAATGGCCCTCAAATTTTTCCCAACCCTCAACAACTCTTTTTTTCAGTTCTTTTTTTGAACCAATAACTTCAAAATTTCCGCATTTTTCGCATTCAAAAATCGGCAAGGTCAAACCCCAGTATCTTTTTTTAGAAATCAGCCAATCTCCCATATTTTCCAACCAGTCCAATTCCCTATCCAAACCAAAAGGCGGTTCCCACAATATGTCTTTAGCGACTTTTTTTAATTTTTCCCTGATTTTTTCCATTGAAATATACCACTCGTCAACCAGCCTAAAAATCAATTCTTGTTTGCATCTCCAGCAAGTTGGATATCTGTGTATATAATCTTCAATTTTAAAAATGACTTTCTTTTTTTCTAAATTTTCAAAAATGAAATCTCTTACCGTTGTTGCCAATTTTTCAGCCAAAAAACCAAATTCTTTTTTGTATTTGCTTTCATCATCTAAAATATCAATCACTGGCAGCCCTAGTTCTTTTCCCAATTTAAAATCTTCCTGCCCGCAACCAGGAGCAATGTGGACAATTCCTGTTCCTTCTTCTTGAGTTACATCTTTCCATAAAATTACTTTGTGCTTATAATCGCCAAGAGCGTTTTTAACTCCTTCAATTTCATCAAACATTCCTTGATATTCTTTTCCTTCTAATTCTTTTCCCTTGAATGTTCTTAAAATTTCTCCATCAGAAATTATCTCTGCCTTGTCTTTCAAAAGAATAAAAATCTCGTTGTCTTTGTTTTTAATTTCCGCATATTCCAAATCTGGACTTACTGCTAATGACACATTTCCCGGCAATGTCCACGGCGTTGTCGTCCAAACTAAAAAATAAGTATTTTCCTCTCCAATAACTGGCAATTTTACAAAAATCGCTTTGTGAGTAATTTCTTTATATTCTTCGGTCAAAATTTCGTGCTGGGAAATCGCGGTTCCGCAACGAATACACCACGGCACAACATCCTTTCCTTTGTATAACAAACCCTGTTCCCGGCATTTTTTCAAAAAAGACCAAATAGCATAGTTATTTTCGTCTGACATTGTGAAATAGGAATTATCCCAGTCCATCCATTGTCCAAGACGAATTGACTGCTCGGTTTGGATTTTTGAATATTTTTCAACTCTTTGTTTGCAAAGCTCAACAAATTTTTCAATGCCAAAATTTTCAATGTCTTTTTTTGTTTTAAAACCCAATTCTTTTTCAACTTCAACCTCAACCCATAATCCCTGGCAATCAAAACCATTTTGATAGCGCAAATCAAATCCATTCATTGCCTTATATCTCTGAATCACATCCTTGTAAGTTCTTCCCCAAGCGTGGTGCACTCCCATCGGATTGTTCGCGGTAATCGGGCCATCCAAAAAAGACCAGCGCTTTTTGCCCTGATTTTTTTTTACAAGTTTCTCAAAAATTTTATTGTCCTGCCAAAATTTTAGAATTTTTTTTTCTATTTCCGGTAAATTCATTTTTCTGAATTAGTTTTATAAAATCCCTCCATAATCGCCAAGCTTGAACTTGTCCCAATAATATCAGCTCCTGCCAAAAGCATCATTTTATAATCCTCATAATTTCTGATTGAACCAGATGCTTTAATCAATAATCCGGGCGCGTTTTCTTTCATAATTTTCAGATTTTCGGCTTTTTCTCCCAATTCCCTGTTTTCCAGCGGGTCTTTGTCTGTAGCGGTCTTCACGCAAATCGCGCCGCTCTCTTTAACTATTTGGGACGCTTTTGCGATTTCTTTGTCTGTTAAATATCCGGAGCCGATTATGACTTTTGTCGGCGCAATTGCCGCGATTTCTTTTAAATCCGCTAAAATTTTGTCATATCTTTCATATTTCAAATCAACAATATTCATAACAACATCAAGTTCATCGGTGCCGTCGTCTTTCGCTTTTCTACAAATCGCCATTCTTTCCTCATGCAAAGAAAGGCCCATCGGGTCGTCAACTAAAACAATTGTTTTAATGCTGGTTTCTTTTAATTCTTTTTTTACGAAACTAACCCATTTTGGCCTTACATCAACCCCGCGAAACCTAAATTGCTTCGCCTGATTGCAGGTTCTGATAATGTCGTCCTCTGTCGCATTTTTGTCAATATTGGTATGGTCAATTCTTCCGGAAACTTTTAGCGCTGCTTCTTGAATCATAAAAAATATCTTAATGTTTTGTATTAAGGTATTTTAATGGATTTCGTTCTTGTGAGCAAGAAGCAGGTTTGGCGGAGGTCGGGCCTCCGCCAAACCTGCTTTGTAAATAAAAAAAACAGAGGCTAAAAATAGCCTCATATAAAAATTTTAATCCGGAACCGGCAAACCTATTTTCTTTAGGGGCAAATAACTAAAATAGTAAGAACAACCTTTTATAGAAATAATGTAATCAAGAACGTCTTTGTATTCTGGTTTTTTAAACCAATCATTTAGGATATAAATATATTCAACATCAATATTCAAAGATGACAATAATTTTCTATATTGCCTTATTTTAAAATCACATGTTTGTAATTTTTCATCTGTTGAACCAGCAACCTCTTGAAATTTAACTTCAATAACAAATAAGGTGTTGTTGGCTATAACAAAAATCGCATCGTCTGGTAATATTTTTCTAGAAATATAATCCAGATAATTTACCCCTTGTTTTGCTAAAAATCTATAAAGTTCGTGCTTTTTAAAACTCATTCCAACCTCTTTATCCTTATAAAAAATCACATTTCCTTTGATACCGTAGTTTTTTTGCTTTTGGATAAAAGTTAAAAAATCAACCCTTCCCTCAAAAACTAATCCTGTTTGGGTATTTGCTCCTCCAATTTCCCCTCTTTTCATATTTATTTTGTTTTAATTTTGTTTTCTAAATCTTCAAACCTTTTAATAGACAATTCTAAAAACTTTTTTTCTTTATCTATGCCTGTAAAATTCCTCCCAAGATAAAAAGCAACGAGTCCAGTTGTTGAACTTCCCGTAAATGGATCTAAAACTTTATCGCCTCTTTTGGTACTTGCTAAAATTATTCTTGTTAATAATTCCGCTGGTTTTTGGGTTGGATGTTTGCCAAATTTTTTTTCTTCTCTGGGTGGTGTATTTATAGCCCAAACAGACCTCATTTGTTTCCCCGTGTTATGAATTTTATCCACAGGTTTTTTTTTCCAATTTCTTATCACATCGTAATTAAAAATGTGTTTTCCTTTTTTATCCTTTCTAGCCCAAATTAAACTCTCATGGCTCGCGGTAAACATCCTGCAACTCAAATTTGGAGAAGCGTTTGGTTTGTACCAACAAATATCATTTAGTATGTGGTAATTTTCTTTTTGAAGAATAATCCCGCACTGATAAATAGAGTGATAGGTTCCGCTTACCCAAATTGTCCCGTTGGGTTTTAATAATCTTTTGCATTCTTTAATCCAGCTTTCCTGAAATTCAAAATTCTTTTTAAATCCATTACTCAAATCCCAATCTCCTTTTTTAACGCTTACTTTTTTTCCATTTTGACATGTAAAAGTTCCGCTTGACAAAAAGTAAGGCGGATCAGCGAAAATCATATCAAAAGACTCATCTTTAAATTGTTTCAATAATTCTAAAGAATCTCCAAAATATAATGAGAAATTTTTTTTATCAAAATACTTTTCCATTGCTTTTATTCTATCAAAAAACAGGGTTCAAAAAAACTATCAAAAACTCAAATAAAATTTTTGGACCAGTTTTCTACAATTTTTCGCAAATCCTGAAAATTTTCCTCGTTTTTCAAGTTATGGTCAGCGCCTTTAATCAAATAAAAATCTTTTTGAGTATTTAATTTATCAAAAAATAATTTTTGGTCTTTGATTGGAATTATTAAGTCTTTTCCGCCTGACACAAACAAAACAGGACATTTTATTTTATCAGCGCTATCAAGTATATTAAGTTTTAAACTGTCTTCAATAAATTGATATCCTGATTTTTTTATAACTCCCTGACTGCTTGAACTTTCCCATTTTCTTATTCCTGTTTTTTCCCACTCTGGCAATACTGCTTTTATTTCATCGGTTTCTATGAATAATTTTCCGGAAATAAAAGGAGAAAAAATCGCAAGCGCCTTAACTTCTTTTGGATTTTCTGCCGCGTATTCAGAAACACAATAACCGCCAGCGCTATGGCCTGCCAAAAGAAATGGCTCTTGATGCCATTCCTGATTTTCCGCCCAAATAATAACATCGTTTAGGTCTTCGCAATAGCCGGTTATTGTGCCATCTTGTAATTCGCCGTCGCTTTCGCCAATGCTATTTGTTGCGTCAAATCTTACAACAGTAAAGTTGTTGGCTTTAAAAATCCGCGCAATTTCTTCTATTAAAGGAAATTCTTTAAAGGAACCAAAACCATGCATTAAAAAAACCAAATTTTCTTGTTTTTTCGCTTGTTCAACCAAAACAACAACATTTAGCCCTTTTCTGTTTTTAATTTTTTCTTTAAATTCCATTGTTTTTATTTTTATAAAAAATTTTTAAATAGTTTTTGAGCTTCTGAGTAATTTTTTATCCAATTTATTCTCTCATCGCGCTTAAACCAAGTAATCTGCCTTCTGGCATATTGCCAAGTGTGATTTTTTATAATCTGTTGCAATTCCTCTTTGGAAATTTTTCCGTCAAAATAATCTTTCCACTCTTGATAACCGATTGTCTGTAAATTAACATTTTCCCAGCCATATTTTTTGGCTAATTTTCTAACTTCTTTTTCCAACCCGCTTTCAAACATCTGAACAACTCTTTTATAAATCGCTTTTCTTAACTTATATTTATCAATGTCAATTCCAATTTCCAAAATATCAAAAATCGGCGTACCTTTTGATTTAATTTGCGAAAAAACACTATCACTTAACATTGAAACCTCAATCGCCCGCACAAGCCGCCTTTTATTGCCCTTTTCTATTGTTTTTGCGCCTTGCGGATCCAGTTTTTTATACATTTTAAAAAGTTCTTTGACACTTTTCTTTTCAAGTTTTTTTCTTAATTTTTTATCAGGAATTATTTTGGGAAATTCCAAATTATCAACAATCGCGGATATATACAATCCAGTGCCGCCAACCAAAAACGGAATTTTGCCTTTTTCCTGAATTTCTTTGATTTTTTCTATTGCCAGTTTTTTATAAAGAGCAACATTAAAATCCTTTTTTAAATCAATAAAATCAATAAAATGATGAACAATATTGCCGATTAAAATTTCTTGTTTTTTGTTTTTTCTATATTTTGGCTTTGCCGTACCAATATCAAGCTCCTTATAAATTTGCCTTGAATCAGCAGAAACAATCTCGCCGTTAAAATCCTTTGCCAATTTAATCGCTAAATCGGTTTTTCCTGCGGCTGTTGTCCCCAAAATCACAACTAATTTATTATTTATCAATTCCCCTTTTAAACCCCAAGGAAAAACTTTTAAGATTTTTGCGTCAATAAATTTGCCGACAAAATTTTCTTTTGTTTTTTCAGGCAAAACAATTTTTACTGTTTTGTAATGCTCTGATTTTCCAATCAGTTCTGTTCTGTTTTGTTCATAAATCAAAACCTTTGTTTTTTTATTCAAAAGATTTTTATTTTTCTTTAGAGCGCTTTTTATCAGTAAATTTTCAAGTATTTTTCTGCGTCTCGCTTTTTCTCGGCTTGAAACATCATCTTTGAACTTAAAAGCCGCGGTTCCGGAGCGCGGCGAATATTCTGAAATATATGCCATATTATATTCAATTTCTTTGAAAATTTTTTCAGTGTTTTTAAATTGTTTCTCGGTTTCGCCCGGAAAACCGACAATAATATCAGTTGAAATCGCAATGTCCGGCATTTTGGCTCTTACTTTTTTGATAATTTTTTTATAATCGCTGATTTTGTAAGGGCGATTCATTTTTTTTAAAATAGCATTATCGCC
>JAUYFS010000013.1 GCA_030689665.1 bacterium | reverse complement strand
AATCCCGTTGAGCTTGGTCTTGAAGCGAAGCGAAAAGTCAACGGGATGAGAACCGAGCCTGGCGCTTGCCGCTGGAGCAAGCGAACAGGCGGTTCTGAAAAGAAGGAGCTGCCGAAGCGCCATGCCCGCTCGGTTTCCGAAACATTTTTTTCAGCAGTATTTCTGCGCGCTAAGAATGTAAACAACGCTCGGATTTTTTACATTTATAATTTCAAGGAATTCCTTCTCGGTAATTATTTTTACATTCATTATTTTCGCTTTGTCACCCACGCGCCAGAGCAAAGCCCTGTTCTGGACTAGCCCCGCACCGAACTTCGTTCTGGTGCGGGGCTCGATGCGGGGTTTCGCTTGTTAATCACAATCGTTTAAATATTTCTAAAAATTGCTTCTCATTTAATATCTTTATACCTAACTGCTTGGCTCGCTCAAATTTTGAACCTGGGTTTTCTCCGGCTATTACAAAATCAATATTTTGAGAAACATTGGAACTAATTTTACCCCCTAATCGGCGAATTTTATTTTTCGCCTCTTCCCTGCTCATAGCAGTTAGAGTTCCCGTTAAAATAAAAGTTTTCCCGCTTAAAAAATTGTTTCTCTTTTCGGTTTTTTTAATTTCTATTTCTTTCAGCAATTTGTTTAAAAATTTTATATTTTTGTCATCTTTAAACCAACTATAAATTGATTCGGCAACAACTGGTCCTATATCGTGAATTTCCTCTAATTCTTGCTTTGAGGCGCTTTTAATGCGGTTTAAACCACCATATATACTGCTTAAAACCAATGCCGTTTCCTCTCCAACATTCCTGATTCCTAAAGAATATATCAATCTTTCCAAACTGATTTTTCTTTTCCCATTGATTGAGTTAATGACATTTTCAGCTGATTTCTTGCCAAACCGTTCAAGGGGAATTAAGTCGCCTTCTTTCAGTTGAAAAAGGTCTGCCGGGTCATTAATCAAATTTTCTTCCAAAAGTTTGTCTAAAATTTTCGGTCCGATGCCTCTCATGTCAAACGCCTTTCTGGAAACAAAATGGTGAAATTCTTTCTTTTTTATTTCAAAACAATTTTTATTAGGACAACGCCAAACAACCTCGTTTTCTTTTTTCTTCAGTTTTCCGTTGCATGAAGGACAAAATTTAGGCATCTTAAAATCAATCTCTTTGCCGGTTCTAAGCTCTTTCAACGCCTCAACGATTTGAGGGATTACATCTCCGGCTCTGCCAACTATAACCGTGTCCTTGATTTTAACGCCTAATTTTTTTATTTCATCTTCATTGTGCAAGGTTGCTCTGCTAATTGTAACCCCGCTGATTTGAACCGGCTCTAAAATTGCCACTGGCGTGATTGCTCCGGTTCTTCCTAGTTGAACTATTATGTCTTTTATTTTTGTCGTTGCTTGTTTTAAGGGAAATTTATAAGCAATGGCTCCGCGCGGCGCCTTTCCGACAATTCCCAATCTTTCAAAAATTTCATTGTCATTTACTGTCGCAACAATGCCGTCAATTTCAAAAGGCAATTCATTTCTTTTTTTGCTCCAAAATTCTCGGAAAGCAAAAACCTCTTTTAAATCCTTGCAACATTTATTATTGGGGTGCGTCTTAAAACCGAGAATTTTTAAAATTTTATGCTCTTGCTCATGGTTTTTTTGTCCAAAATCGCCAATAATATCATATCCGTAAAAATCCAATTTTCTGCTGGCAGTTATTTGAGGGTCTAACTGGCGAATAGAACCAGCGGCTATGTTGCGGGGATTGGAATAGAAAACTAAACCTTCTTTTTCCCTTTCTTTGTTAATGCGCTCAAAATCTTTTTTCGTAATCAAGGCCTCTCCCCTGACAACTATTCTTGTTTCTTTTAAATCCTTGAATTTTTTGCAGCAATCAATCATTCCCTCTTTTTTAAAATCCTCTAAAATTTCTTCTGTCTCCTTGATTTTTAAAGGAATTGACTCAATTGTTTTTAAATTTTGCGTGACATCTTCTCCGATTAAACCATTGCCCCTTGTTGAACCGATTTTTAACAAACCTTTTTCATAAATCAGTTCTATCGCCAAACCGTCAAATTTTAATTCGCAAAAAAAATCTATCTTTTTCCAATCACTGGGATTTAATAATTTTTTGATTCTTTCCAGCCAATCATTTAGGTCTTTTTCATTAAAAGCGTCGTTAAAAGAAAGCATTGGCGCCGGATGTTCTGTTTTTTTGAAAAACTTTAACGGTTCGCCGCCTATTCTTTGAGTCGGAGAATCTGCTGAGATAAGTTCCGGAAATTCCATTTCCAAATCAAAAAGTTCTTTTTTTAAAGAATCCAAGGCCTCTGAAGAAATCTTTGCCTCATCTAAAACATGATAAAAATATCTGTGCTTATTTATCAAAACCCTAAGCTTTTCTATTCTGTTTTTCGCTTCGGTTTTATTCATATTTAAAAATTGATTTGAATAGCTCTTTGGATTTTTTGGTTAAAGGTTCCCCTTGAAATAACGCAATTCCCGCCGCAAGAAAACAAAACATATTGGTTATTAGCGTCTAAAGAGCCAGAAACAAGGCCATTCCCGCCCTCTTTCCTAAGATTAAATAAAGAATGCTCAACCCCGCTGTCAGCCAAATAAAACGCCATGGTGGAATCGCCGATATTTCTCAAGGTTTTAATTTGGCCTAAAAACAAAACAACCAAGCCAAAAACTATTCCGGAAACTATTCCCAAAATTATTATCGCAATGTAAATTGAAATCCCTTTTTGATTATTTTTTTGATTCTGGTCCTTCATTTTTATTATTTTACATCTTATTTGTAAGAATCCCCAGCGTTGTTTATATTTTTAGCGCGCAGAAACACTGCTTCCAAAAACCGGGACTATTTTGCCCCAGCGAGGCAAAATGTCCCTTGGTTCTCAACCTCGCTCACTCAGGCAGCTCCTTCTTGAAAGAACGTTTCGAAATCCCGTTGAGCTTGGTCTTGAAGCGAAGCGAAAAGTCAACGGGATGAGAACCGAGCCTGGCGCTTGCCGCTGGAGCAAGCGAACAGGCGGTTCTGAAAAGAAGGAGCTGCCTGAGCGCCATGCCCGCTCGGTTTCCGAAACATTTTTTTCAGCAGTATTTCTGCGCGCTAAGAATTATTTTGTAAACAATGCTGGGAATTCTTACATTTTATTTTACATCTAAATTTCTTGCTGAAATCGTCGTCTGCGCCTGAATAGAAGAACTATAAATTAATTTTTCTGTTTTGGTTTTTGCCTTGAGCAATAAAGTTGCCCTTGGCTGCAAACCATCCACCCTGGTCCTGCCAACAAGGTAAATATTGAATTGTTCCACCACGACATTTGTCGGAGTCAAGTTTATCGGCTGGCCATTGTTTATTTTTTGCTTCAAAGCCCCGCTATCTAAATAAAATTCCTGGCATTGGTTTTTATAATTCTTAAATTTTATGCCGGCAGCGGAAATTTCCATAAAAGAATTTGCCGAAATGCAGGAACCGTCGTCCCTTTTTGCCATTCTTAAAAATCTTCCCATATATTCCAAAGAATAACTTAAATTATCAAAAAGTACGCTTTCTTTCAGGATTTTATTTTGGGTTCTGATTTGAGAATAAAGTAAATCAAAAACGCTCCCCATAATCAAGGAAAATATAAATATGCAAATCAAAACTTCAATTAGCGTCAATCCCTTCTCTTTTTTACTTCCAGTTGTATAATCTTTCTCTAAGCGCATAATTGTGTTCTCCTAAATTATCAGACCAAGAAACGCTTACAGTTGCCAAAAACTGATTAACTCCTTTGTCTAAATAAATTTTCCTCTTAAATTTTGTGTCAACTCCTGAATTATAGTTAAAATAAGGGTCTGATTTTAAATACCTGTCATTTGTCGTTAAAAGGTTGTCGTTGTAATCAATTTCACACCAAACCGCTGGGCTGGAACTCGGACAATCCGGAAAACTCTGCAACCAATTTTGACCTGCGATCCAGTTGTTATCTCTGGCATTCCTGACTAATTCAACCCCCTCCTGCGTCAAATAAACAGCAATAAATTTTGATTTATTGAAAGAAGAATAGCTTATCATCTTAGCCACTACAGAAACCATAGCCCCCAAAGAAATGGACAATATAAAAATCACAACAAGAAGCTCTAATAAAGTAAATGATTTTTGGCTGTTTTTCATAACTTTAAGTTGTACTCTAAAATTCAAAATTCCAAATAATTTTCAATTTCCAATTTTTAATTTCTATTAAATTTCTAATGAACCAATTTTCAAACATTAATTCATTTCCCGCCCTGCGGGATCCCGACAAGTCGGGAAAAATTGAAAATTAGAAATTAGAAATTTTATTTTACATTTTGCGCTTTGCGTTTTAAGTTTTGAATTTTATTGTATCTCAATTACCCCCAAACTATTAACTGAAATTGTTTTTTCTAAATCAATTCCTGTTGCCGATATTTTAATACTGATACTTTCTGCGCCGCCAGGCAAAACAACTGAAGGGTCTGGAGCTTTAAAAATCGCGACTGCCGGAGAATTCGGCAATAAATCAGTTATTGTTACAAGGTTGTCTAAAACAATATTTTCCACTAATTCTCCTTCTGAATAATTCCCGTCTTGATTAACATCAGCAAATATAACATAGGAATTCGCACTTTTTTCAAAACGAATTCCATAACCGCCAGCAGGATAAGAGCCGTTGAAAAATTGGGCTGCTATTGCCAGTTCTTCGGTTCTTCTAATATTTTGCGCAATTTGGAAAGAGGTTCTTTCCAAGGATAATGTTGCCTGTGATTTTCCTTTGTTAAAAACAACAAAAGCGGAAAAAAAAGAAATTATAAAAATCACAACAAGAAGCTCTATTAGGGTAAATGCCTTTGCGCCCTCATTTAAAAATCCCTTTTTTGCGGTTGGAAAAAACATAAATTTTACTTGTTTAAAAATAGAAAAATGATAGGATTTTGTTTCCTAAAAAAATTATAATAAAAGACGCAATAATAAGGAATGGACCTAGTGCAATCTCGCTTTTTAGGGTTTTTTTCTTTAAAAAAATTAAAAATATGGCAAAAGGGCCGCCAATAATAAAAGCCAGCCAAAGAACCAAAATTATTTTAGGAAGCCCAAAAATTAAACCAAGCAAAAAACCCAGTTTTACATCTCCAAATCCCATTGCCTTGCCTTTGCTGAAAAAATAAATCGTGAAAAAAAATAAAGACGCTAAAATTGCCGCCAAAAAGAAATTAAATAAAATCTCGGCTGAAAAATTAGCGTCTTTGAGAAAAAAAATTAAATAAAAAATCAAAACAGCGAAAATTGACGGAAAAATTATTTTGTCCGGAATAATTGAAAATTTTAAATCAAACAAGAAAATGGATAATAAGGAAAAAATTAGGAAAAAATAAAAAACAGACAGCAAGCTGTATCCAAAATTAAAAAAAACCAAAACAAATAAAATTCCGGCTACTAATTCCACAATTGGATACTGGAAAGAAATTTCTTTCTGGCAATAACGGCATTTTCCTTTTAATAAAACAAAACTTAGTAAAGGAATTAAGTCAAACCATGCCAATTTATGTCTGCATTTGGGACAATAAGAACCTTTAAACAGAGAACTTTCTTCTTTTTCCATTCTGTGAACAAGGCAATTTATAAAACTGCCAATAGCAAGACCAAATAAAAATATAAAAATGTAGAAATATAACATTAAATGATTTTAACATAAAATGTAAGAAATTAAAGCATTGTTTACATTTTTCGCGCGCAGAAACACTGCTTCCAAAAACCGGGACTATTTTGCCCCAGCGAGGCAAAATGTCCCTTGGTTCTCAACCTCGCTCGCCTCGCTGGAACTTTGGCGAAGCGGGCTCGCTCAGGCAGCTCCTTCTTGGAAGAACGCTTCGGAATCCCGTTGAGCTTGGTCTTGAAGCGAAGCGAAAAGTCAACGGGATGAGAACCGAGCCTGGCGCTTGCCGCTGGAGCAAGCGAACAGGC
>JAUYFS010000011.1 GCA_030689665.1 bacterium | reverse complement strand
CTGAAATAAATTTTTTTTATAAAAATAAACCACCCCTAAAAATTATTAAAAAAATTAACGACTTAATGGGTACCAATATAGAACCGTGGAATTTTAACTACTGGCTAAATTTCTACGAAGGATATAATTTAGAAAAATATTATATTTTTACTGATAATATTAAGACGACAAACCAACAAAAAATAAAAAATTACTGCATGAAAATGGTGGCAGATAAAAATTATAATACAAAGATAAAAAAAGAGATTATAAAAAAATTAATAAATATTATGTTTTTATTTAATGAAAATAATAAACATCTCGCTTATGGAATTTTTATCCTTCGCAAAAGACCTAACAAGGAACAGGTTTCATTATTTGGCGCCTAAAATAAAAGAGGGAGGTTTTATTTTTTAACCTCCATTCCACATCTTTTCAAAAGAGCTAGCCCCGGAGAAAAACCAAAGGTGCTATTTAGAATATTGGAATCAATGTCTGGTTTTTTCTCCAAAATCCGTTGTGTTTTCTTAATAATCTTACAAAGCGCTAATTCCTCCTTTTCTATTAAGGCTACGGCTCTTTCAGAAGAATAAGGCTGATTAAGTTGCTCACAAAATCTATTTATTAAAATCCGACTCGAAACTGTTTTATTACTAGAAGTCCAAAGCAATTCTAAGTATCTTCTTATTAATTTTCTTAATACATACCCCTGCTTTTTTTTGGATGGCATTACCCCTTCGTTTACCAAAATGCAAATTGTTTTTAGGTGGTCGGTTAAAATCCTTATCTTGGTTTCGTTCTGGCTAAAACCTTCTTGTTTAAAAAAATCAGCTACAATATCAACGAGTGGCTTAAGAGAATTAATTTGGTAACTATTGCATTTTTGTATTATCGCGGCAAGCCTCTCTACTCCCAAACCCAAGTCAAATCCAGGGTTAGGAATTGATACAATTTCTCCTGTTTGAGTTTCTTGACCATAAACATAGATCAGATTAAGTAATTCAATAAACCGTTCATTATTCAAAATCATCTGATCTATAGATAAAGCACTTTCGCCGTTTCGAGAATAAACAACAGTTAACCCATTACCCACTAAACCAAATTTTCCGAATTTCCACTCCTGCCAAAAAACTTTATTTTGATTAAGGATAAAAATTTTTGATCCACCAATATCATTGTCTATTAGGTCTTTTTTAAAACTCCCATCATTAGGGATAATAAAATTTAATTTATCTTTCTCTAAACCTAAAAAAGATAAAATATCCAGTAAATATTGGGTAGCTTCTGCGTGGTTGGTTCGAAAAGTACCACTACCAAACATTTCAAAAAATGTATGGCAATAAGGATTGACTCCTATTAAATCCATCTCTGTAGAACCACCCATACGGAAACAATTTTGAATGATTGCAAAATTTTCTGGCTCTTTTTTAGAATTTAAAAACAGGTGTTTAAACGGCGTAATAGCTGCATTTGTGAACATAACAGTAGGATCTTCGGATAAAATAGGGAAAGATTCATAAATTTTATAACCTCTTTTTTTATGACATCTAATAAGCCCTGATTTAATTTCTTGCACCGACTTAATTTCCGTCTCCATCTTTTGCACCTCCTTGTTAAATTATAGATTAAATAATAGGCATATCAAGATTGTTTTGGAAGGTCCGGTTGGGATCCCAGCAGGGCTTGTAGAATTACATCCTGCGCTCATTACAAACGCAGCAATCAACAATACGATAGCAATCGTTCCGAATAAATTCTGTTTCTTCATTTGTCATCACTCCTAATTACCGAAATTGAACTTTGAAGCCGAACACTTGGCGATGTAAAATATCGCCATATGAAAAACAAAAAATACAGCCATATAAAAAAAGCAGAACGGTTGGAAATAGCCATTCTGCTCGATAAAGGGTATTCGTATAGAAACATTGCCAAGTCCCAAAAAAGAAGCGTCAGCTCAGTCTCGGAAGAAATAAGTAACAACAGCGTCAATGGAAAATACGATCCTCAAAAAGCCGATCACAAGGCCTATGTCAAAAGAAAATATTCCAAATACCAAGGGATGAAAGTGGTAAGCGATCTTAGACTTTGGAATTACATTGAAGATAAAATAAAAGAAGATTGGTCGCCGGAAGAGATCTCCGGCAGAATAGAAAATATTAATACTCAAATAAAGCCGATTAGCGCCAAGGGCATCTATAAATTTATCTATAGCGTTTACGGTAGAAACCTTGAAAAATTTTTAGCTTACAAAGGCAAAAAAAAGAAACCGAGAACGGCTTCAAAAACAGAACAACTCAAAGATAGAGTATTTATCGATAAAAGGCCAAAAATCATTGAAAAAAGAAGGAGATTTGGCGACTGGGAAGGAGATTTCATTGTTTCCGGAAAGAATGGCAAAGGCGTTATTCTGACGCTCTACGAGAGGAAATCAAAGTACTGTATTTTGAAAAAGTTTCTTGTTCAAAGAACAGAATTAATCCATCAATATATTTTTGAAATCACCGGAGGAGTCGTGATGAATTCTCTAACATTAGATAATGACATTGTTTTTAAAAAACATAGAGAATTGTCAGAATTATTGGGAAGACCAATTTACTTCTGCCATCCATATCATTCCTGGGAAAAAGGCGGGGTGGAAAACATTAACAAACTTATCAGAAGATACATTCCCAAAGGCAGCGATATTTCCCAATACAGCGATGAATATATCAAAACAATTCAAGATAAACTGAATAACAGGCCGAGAAAATGTTTGAAATACAAAACCCCCTTTGAGGTGATGAGAGAAAACAATCAATTCAAAAAAGAGATTAAATATCTGTTAAGTGATACACTAAAAGTCGAAGAAAATACAAAAGCCAAGTGTTCGGCTTGAGGGGTTAGAGTCCCTTAATTAGGATTAATATATTTTACCAAAAACCCCATTTTTAGTCAAGGGCAAAAAAGTGTAAAACTTAAAGCGCAAAACTTAAAATAAAACTGAAGGAGGACGGGCCTCCTTCTTTTATGCGCCTAACAATTATATAATTACAAAATAAATATCACTCGTTAATTAATATAAACTTTTCCTCGCCACAGAATTTAACATTATTATTCTTTGCATATTCTATGATGTTTTTAGGGGCATCATTTTTAGTAAAGTGGGGGCAAAATTCAAAATTTACTAAACCTAAAGACTCTTCATTTTTTATAGCTTCTTTCTCAAATAAATTTCCAATATTTATATTTGGCGTCATAATTATGCCCCCAGCACTAATTCCTATAACGCCCTTGCCTTCGGTTTTAGCAAATAGTCTTACCGGTTCTAGTAACCCTCTTTTTTTAAAATTATTTAAAAAATAAGCGGCGTTTCCTCCTGATAATATCAAAATATCGCAACTATTTAATAAATCAATAAAATCATTTCTGTAATTTTTGTCTATATCTAAGCAAATTACATCATTAATTGAATAATTTTGTTTGTAGTACTGGCGAGTTTCTTCAAAATATGGGTTACCATCAATATGTTGTGACGGTATGTATCCAATACGAATATTGCTAGGAAATAAATTAATAAATTCCTGTTCAACTTTTTTTGCTAAATTACTACAAAATAATAATTTCATATTTTTTAAAATCATTTTTATTTTATATCGTTTTTTAAAAAAATAAATCCCTTAGGATTTATTATAAATAATTTTAGCAACTTTTTTTGTACTACAAAAAATATTATTTTTTGATTTTCGAAATTTAATTTCGCAGTGGCCATTTTTTGTATTATTTCCCAGAACAACTGAAGTTGGAATTCCGGTCATTTCAAAATCTATTAATTTTCTAGGCAAAGAAATGTCTCTTTTGTCTACAAGGTTACTTATTTTTAATTCAGAAAGCGTTTGTGCTAAAATATTAGCCTCATCAACTCTTTCTTTATTGCAAATTATAGTAACCATAAATGGAGCAATTTCTTTTGGCCAAATTATACCATTATTATCGTGATTTTTGTTAGCGATAATTTGTAACAACCTAGAAATTCCTATTCCTAATGTCGCCATATAGACGTAATCTTTTCCTCCGGGAATAGTCACTTTCATATTTTTTTTGATGAATTACAGCTTTCTTGGTATTTTAAAAAGAGTATTATCATGAAATACTCTCTATTTTTTAACGTATACTTTCCCTTGAATAATTTTACTTGCTGGCCTCCCGTGGATGGTTGCTTCTCTAGCAAACTGTTTTCCGCATTTCGGACATTTTAAATCTTTTTGGGTGTAATCCTCAATAATTCTATCTTTGTAACACTTTATTAAGGAACCCAGTCCTTCTTTTTGATACTTATACAAAAGACTTTTGCAGTACCTGCAATAGACTTTCATTATATAAATCCTAACTCCTTTTTTCATGTCCCAGTACCTCCTTTTAAGTTTTAATGTTCTACTATTCCTTTTAATGTTTTATATATTTTGCAAAAGGCGAACTTGCTTGTTCAAGAAATAGACTTATGTATCCTTTTTCTATAATATTTTCTTTTTTTACCCCCATTTTTTTAAAAATATTAAAAAGAATAGATTTATCGGGTTTTTCTGTAATAACCTCTATTTCTAAAAAATTACCATAATTCTCAAATTTGTCAATCATTATTTTAATATTATTTAATTTATATTCTTCCCTTATTTTTTTAATATCTATAATATTCTCAAACCCCATTGTTTTTAACATTTCCAAATAAATTTTTGGAGTTTTTATTTTTATTTCATACTCTTCCCAACATCCCTCTATTTTCTTCTTAGCCGATTTTACCGCTAAAAAATAATCATTATTGCTTTCCCTTATCCTTACTAGAAAGGAGTAGCCAATTTTTTTATAAAGCTCGACTGCGCCAAAATATCTGTCGTACACTTTAATTTTTTTTGAGAATTTCGCCCCTATATTTTTTAATTTTTCCTGAGTCTTTCTAATATTTAAGATTTTTATTCTTATTTCTACCTCCATAAAATATATTTAATTATATAATTAAGCTCCCTCTAATAGAAGAAAGGCTTTCTTTTTTTTCTATTAAAAAATTTTTTAAATCTTGATTTATTTCCTCGAAAACCTTTGGACCCCTAAGATGAACTGTTGTGTATATTTGGACAGCTTCGCAACCTAAAATAATGTATTCTAAAACATCTTTGGCATTAGCTATACCACCTACTCCTATAATAGGTTTTTTAATCTGTTGTCTTAATTCGTATATTTTTGCCAAAACTAAGGGTTTTATAGCTGGACCACTCATTCCACCTACGGTTGAGCCAAGTACTGGTTTTTTCTTTTCCACATCAATTTTTAAACCGGGGCCTATTGAATTTGATAAAACAAAGGCGTCAACTAATTTTTTCGACTCTAATTTTTTTAATTGTTTTATATTTACATTATTCAATGATAATTTAAGAAATACAGCCCTTTTCGTCTCTTTTTTTATTAACCCCAAAGATTTTTCTACGTCTTTATAAGGTATCTCACCGTAAATTTTGGCTGAATGGGGACAAGAAAAATTAAGTTCGTAAAATGAGGGCGGACATTTTTTTTCAAAAGCCGAAACAATTGTTTTACAGTCATCGGGATTTCTTGCTGATAAGCTAATTATTAAGGGGCCATACCGTTCAACATCTTTATTATTTTCTAACCAATATGTCCAAGGAGTAATGTTCTGATTATCAGCATTTAGCATAAAGTTATCCCCAAAATAATAAGCGGGTCTAAATAATTCTCTACAAGCGGAATTCACTCTTAGGGTTCTTGTTGCTACTGCTCCTGCATTATATTTTAAACATTCTATCAGGTTTTCTTTGTTTTCCCCTAAGGTTCCTGATGCTAGGATTAAAGGGCTTTTTAATTTTTTACCACATAAATTAATCTCCAACATATTAATTTACTTTAATATTTTTTATCACTTCGTCTACTATTTTATTTTCATTATTATAATTAACATTATAGATAAAATTGAAATTATTTTTTAAAGATTTGATTTTTTTTAATTCTTGCTTCGCCAATCTTAACCTTTTGTTTAATTCTGATTTATTTTCAGCTCTTTTCTGAAGACGATATTTTAAAAAATTTATATCATCTGTGACTAAAACTATCATTGAGGCTTTAGGATAATTTTTTCTAAATTGTTTTACATTATCTATATAAATTTCTGTAATAATATTTTTCTTATTAATATTCTTAAATGCATCAAATCTAAAAGCATACCAATTACCAAAAATTTTATTCAATAAAATTAATTCTTTATTTTTTACTTTCTTCAAAAATTCTTGTTTAGCAAGAAAAATCCTTTCTCCTTTTTCATTCTCTTTTCTTTTTTTGCGGCTAGTATAAACCGCTGGCTCCTCAAATTTAAAATATTTTTTTAAACGTCTTTTTAAATAACTCTTTCCTATTCCTGAGGGACCTGTAAGGGTAATTAAAAAACTCTTTTCCATTTTAGTTTAATTTATGCTTAATTTTCCCTTGATTTTCAAATAAGAAATCTAAAACTTGAGTTCCATACTCACCCGGCTTTAAATCAAAAGTTAAAGTTAAATTATTGCCTCTTCTTTTAAAATAAAAGTTTTTTGGGAAAAATAAGGAGTTTCTCGAGTCTCCTTTCACAGAAAATTTTTTACAAGCCTTTCTAATTTCTCCGAAACTAATTTTTTCTTTGTTTAAAATAGGATTATATAATTTTTGATTTAATTTATCTAACTTCGGATACAACCCTAATTTTTGAATCTTTATATTTTTATATGTTTTTTTTAAATAAGATGATAAGGCAATATTAAAAAGGTAACTTATATAAGAATAAACAAAAAAAATTAGATAATTTCATTTTCTTGATAGAAAGGAACTTATTTCTGGTTAATAAATTAGAAACTAACTCTTTTTCGTCAGAAAGACCATCAACACTATTAAGGATGCTCGCACAACTCTTCCAGCTGCCATAATTATCTTTAATTTTTTTTCTTATCTCTTTTAATTCTTTTCGCTCATTATTATCTTTTTCTGTTAAAAACCTAAAAATAAAATCATCATACCGTTTTTTTATTAATAATTTCCCGAGTTTATGATTACTTTGCCTTATTCCAAATCTTTGAGGACCATAAAAATTAGGCAATCCCTTTTTTAATAAACTTTTAAAATTTTTTAATATTATACCTATTGTTTTTAAGCTTTGCTTCTTAATCTTTGTATTTATTATGAAATGATTGCCTCGATGGTCGCCCTGTTTTATTTTTTTATTTGAAGATTTAAATTTTTTAAGGAAAAATTTTGGGAAAATAGTATATTTCAGCTTACCCTTCGTTTTTATACATATCCTTTGGGTGGTTAAAGCATTGGTATCTTTTAAGCCACAGAAACTAATATCTTTAAAATAATCAAAACCATTATCATTTGCAAGAACAGAACAAGCTTCAAAAGTACTTATCCCCCTTTTTACTAAAGTAGTATGGATATATTTCTTTTCAGGTTTTACCACACAAGCAAGGCTTTCTTTTTGGGGAGAAAAAACCTTACCATCTTTTTGGATTTCTTCCACCACAAAATCTTCCTGTTTTTTATATAATTCAGTTTTTATCCCCTTACTTACGAGAAAAAATCTAATGCCTATGTTTCTAAAGAAGTTTTTGTGCTCCTTAATTTTAAAACCAAAGGAGGACGGACTTCCTTTTTTGCATTTTTTTCTAATTGTATTATAAATTTTTAGCATAATATTATATTTGAACAAAACCCCCATTTTAGTCAAGGACAAGAAAGCGTAAAATGCAAAGCGCAAAACTTAAAACAAAAAAGTATAAAGTATAGAGTATAAAGTATGAAGTATAAAGTATAAAGTATAAAAATAAACAGGGGGACGGGCCTCCTTTTTTGCGGGTTTGATAAAATTGATTAAAATTTGTAATGTAATAATAAAAATAAACAATAAACAGGAAGCCGGGCCTCCTTTTTCACAAGTGTGATTATGAAAATTAGAAAATTAAAAATTAAAGATTCCAAAAGAGCTGCTGATATTTACAATGGATCTTTGGAATTTTTATCTAGTGATGTTCCCATAGAAGAAGTAAAAATCAAAAATTTTATATTAGATAAAAATAGAATATTTTTAGGAATTTTTGATAATGAAAAATTGCTTGGCCATTTGATTATTAAGCTGATAGGGAAAAAAGACGCTTCTGTGGGGATAGTGATTGAGAAAAAAAGCCAGCATAAAGGACTAGGAGGTTCTTTGTTGAAAGAAGGGTTAAAACAAGTTGAAAATAAGAGTGTTTTTGCGGAAACCTTGGAATATAATACTGCTTCTCAATCTTTTTTTGAAAAACACGGATTTCGCAAAAAAGAGAAAGTAGAAAGAAAAATATTAAAAAACGGCAAACAGGTTTCACTTTTTACTTTTGTCAAAAAATAGCCCTCTATTTTTATTGAAAACTTATTTTTTAAAAATAAAACTGGAGGACGGGCCTCCTTTTTGAATAAAATAAATACAAACGGCCAAGTTTTTACTTGGTGTTTATTTTTTTGAAAAAATCAGCCCAGGAACAAACAGATTGAATTTGAGTTTTATTAAAATCAAAACAGATTTTAAAGGGATTAAAAAGAAATTTTTGTTTTACTGATTTTAAATGATCAAAAACAGAGGGTTTGTCATCTAAAAATATCTCAATTTTTAATTTTTTACAGATATCGTTTTTTTCTTCATCCGAATCTACAAAAAATATGTTTTGTGGATTAAAAATTTTAGGAAAATTAGTTGCCAACCATTTAATTGCTTCTTTTCTTGATTGTTTTGAGTTTCTCCGCGAAACCACAAATATTTTATGTCCTAAATTAATCAATTTTTTCAGACACCTTTCCACTCCTTTTTGTTTTTGCCCCTCGCTAGTTCCTTTTCCATAAATGTACTTTTTTATTTTTTGGTAATCTTTTTCTTTTACTATTTTCTTTAAAACTTCGTTTGAAGTTTGTTTTGGTAAAACTTTAACCCCAAATTTTTTAGCAAAATTAATTTTTGTTTTTGTGTGGTCTATAATAACTCCATCAAAATCTATTCCAATATTTTTTGACTCTTTTTTCATTTTTTACTTTGGGGAAACGACTATTTTTCTGTACGGTTCTTCGCCAGTGCTTTCAGTGATTATATCTTCTCTTTAAAATTAAAGAAAACTGGGCCTCCTTTTTTATATTAGTTTGGTTGTTTTAAATTAATT
Source organism: bacterium (assembly GCA_030689665.1). Classification (GTDB taxonomy): domain Bacteria; phylum Patescibacteriota; class Minisyncoccia; order Minisyncoccales; family JAUYFS01; genus JAUYFS01. Next base: position 21,066 of record JAUYFS010000011.1, on the reverse strand, counting down.
TATAGTTTAAAATCAAATAATTAAAAAAAGATATGGTTTTTAAGGGCCATTGGTGCGGCGATTAAAAAATTTAATCTTATGAGAATTCATCTTGAAATAACGGGAAAATGCAACTTAAATTGTATTTATTGTTACAATAGTCGCTTTAATAAAAAAAGTGAAATAAAAAAAGAGCTAAAGACGCTTGATTGGATTCAAATAATAAAAGAGGCGAATTTTTTAAAATGTAGGAGGTTCACTATTTCTGGGGGCGAACCTCTTTTGAATAATGATTTAGAAAAAATTCTAACAACCTGTGGCTCTCCAATTATCTTATTTACAAACGCGACGCTTTTATCATTTGAAAAATTAGAAAAAATAAAAAAGATAAAACAATTAAAAGCTTTCCGAATTAGTTTGGACGGAATAAATGCTCATAATAAATACAGGCTGCCAAGTAAGAGCTTGGAAATAGTTGATAAAATCAAGTTAATAAAAAATACAAATATTGGAGTTGGAATAAATACTCAATTTAGTGAAAAAATTTGCGAAGAAATTATAGATTTTTATAAATTATTAAAGGAATTAAAAATAAATTATTGGTCGATTGATTTTCCTTTTTTCTCCGGAAAATATAACGAGAAAAATAATTCATATAATCAAGCAATTTTTAATAAAATTATTAATACTTGTGGCGATTTAATTAAAATTTATTTGGATGATGGAAGGCCTTTTAACTTAAAAATTTCGAATATCTATAATTCACAAATTCATGACACTACTTATGGTAATTTTAATCCAAACAAACATCCTTGTTGTTATGAAGATATTATCACCGTAAGACCCAATGGAGACTTAACTGTTTGCCCTGCTTATAGTCTTTTTTTATCAAATATAAAAAAAGAGGGCAGTCTTGAAAAAGCCATAAAAAGGGCACGAAACAATAGTTTTTATAAATTAGGGGCAGGCGATATTGAAAATTGTAAAAATTGTCGGTATTTTAAATTATGCGGATCCGGATGTAGAGGTGATGCTGTTTTTTTAACAAATAAAAAATTGGGGGTTGACCCGATATCGTGTTCTTTTTGGCCGTTAGTTGAAAAATATATTTTCCCAATTTTACCTAAAAAAGACAAAAAGAAAATGGAGGATTCTTTAAATAATAAAGGGGATCTGCCTAGGGTTTTTTCTAGTATTAAAAAAATACAAGAATTTTATAAAACCTAAATGTTATTTAAAAATTCTTGTAAAATTAAAACCCATAGCATCTTTCACAAAAGACAGGGTTTGTTTTGCTTCTTTTCGTGCTTCTTCGGTGCCAATCTCAAGAATTTCTTTAATTAGCTTTGGATTAGATTCAAATTCTTTTCTTTTTTGTCTAATAGGCTCTAAAAAAATATTTAGGGTCTCTATTAATATTTTTTTTAAAGCAACATCCCCAATTTTTCCTTTTCGATATTTATTTTTTAATTCCCTCAATTCTTTTTTGTCTTGATAAAAAGCATCAAGGTAAGAGAAAACCACATTCCCCCTAGTATGACCCGGGTCTGTTGCATGAATTCTTAATGGGTCTGTGTAAGATTGCATTACTTTCCGCGCCACATCAACAGAAGAATCTTTAAGATATATGGCATTTTTTCTACTCTTACTCATTTTTTGACCGTCAATGCCAGGCAAACGAGGGAAATTACTCAATAATGCCTCTGGCACCGGAAAAGTCTCACCAAAAAATCTATTAAAAGACCTCGCTATTTCTTTGGTCTGCTCCATGTGAGGAAGTTGGTCCTGCCCGACCGGAACAAGGCTGGCTCTAACCGAAAGAATATCCGCGGCCTGAGAAACTGGGTAACTCAAAAAACCGAGGCTTAATTCTTTTTTCCCAATCTTAGCAACTCGCATTTCTTCTTTCACCGTGGGATTTCTTTGAAGCCTGGGGACAGAAACCAACATTGAAAAATACATTGCCAACTCCGTTATCTCGGGAATCAACGATTGAATAAAAATACTACTCTTCTGTGGATTAATCCCAACCGATAAATAATCAATAGCTATTTCTTTTATATTTTCCGAAATTCTTTTTGTTTCTGAAAGATGATCTGTCAACACTTGGAAATCGGCGATGATGAAAAAACATTTGTATTCGTCTTGGAGTTTAACCCTATTTTCTAAAGATCCCGCATAGTGCCCTATATGTAAAGATCCTGTTGGTCGATCACCGGTAAGAATATTTTTTGTTCTTTCCATAATTTTATTGGCGTTTTTTATTAATATTTTTTACTTTGGAGAAACAACTATTTTTCTGTACGGTTCTTCGCCAGTGCTTTCAGTGATTATATCTTCTCTTTTGTCCAACTCTAAATGAATAATTCTTCTTTCATAGGAAGTCATTGGCTCCAAGATTCTTTTTTTTCTTGTTAGGGAAACATCATCTGCTATTTCTTTCGCCAATTCCCTTAACGCCTCATTTTTTTTCTCTTTGTAGTCGTTTATGTCCAAATCAACAAAAAACGGCTCCTTAACATCTTTAAGGACTAAAAGTTTTAAAATTCTCTGGACCTCCATTAACCTATTGCCCCTTTCTCCGATTAATAACTTCGGTTCTTCTATTCTTATATTTATCTTAATAACTTTTTCATTTTCAGAAACATTTGAGGAGAGCAAAGGAAATCCCGCTTTGTCAAAAAACTCTTCTACCTGTTTTTCTATTTTTTTAATTTGTTTTTGATTCATATTTATTTTCATCTTTAAGAATAAAATATTGCTGGAAAATAGTAAATATATTGGAAACAAGAAAATAAAGCGCTATAACTGATGGAATTTTTAATAAAATAAAAAAGGTGAATAGGGGAAGAAAATAAATCATTTGTTTTTGGAATATTTTTTGGAATTCCTGGTTTTTGCCGCCCATTGCGCTGTCTTTGGCGCTGAACATTGTTTTTGACTGGAAAAACTGGCTAATCGCAACAATCAAAGCCAAATAAATATTGGGTTTGCTTAAATCAATAACCCCAAGAAAAAAATAGTTAAAATTCTGGAAGCCATTTAAAAAAACCTTGTAAATCCCCAGCAAAACTGGAATTTGTATAACTAATGACAAAATGCTGCCAAGAGGATTGACTTTGTGCTTTTGATAGAGGCCAAAAACTTCTTTTGCCTGTCTTTCTTTGTCTTGTTTATATTTGTTTTGGATTTTTTCAACCTCCGGCTGAAGCGCTGTTATGGCTTTTTGCGATTTTAAAGAGTGGATTGAAGAGGGAAGTAAAATTAAACGCACGACTACGGTCAAAATAATAACAGCCAACCCAAAATCTTTGTAAGGCAACACATTATAAATAAAAACCAAAAAACCCAGAAGGGGTTCATAAATTAAACTGTGGAAAACTTGAACAAAAATATTCATAAAAACTATTTATTAAAAAATCCCCATAAATCTGCTTTTAATTCATTAAAATCAGCTTTTATTGCTTGGGGAAAGGCAATAATAATGAAATCAAAACTTGGTTTAATTTTATTATAATTAGCTCTGGTTATTTCTCTCATCCTTCTTTTTAATTTATTCCTTGCAACCGCTCTTTTATCAACCTTAGAGCTCACAATAAAAGCAAATCTGTTAAAACCAACATCATTTGGAGTGAAAATAACGGCAAAAAATTTAGATTTTGTTCTTTTGCCTTTTTTATAAAGAAAATCAAAATTCTTTTGTTTCCTAATTCTAAGGTTTTTTTTAAGCATTAGTGGCTTGAAACGGTTAATTTTTTTCTTCCTTTCTGCCTTCTTCTTTTTAAAACATTCTGTCCGCTGGAACTTCTCATTCTTTTGCGAAAACCGTGTTTTTTTAACCTTTTTCTTTTTTTCGGCTGATAAGTAACTGACATATATTAATGATTAATTATATTTTTAGAATAATTTAGATTAACAATTTTTATTGGCTGGGTCAAATAAAAAAACGAAAAATGCAAAGCGAAAAACGAAAAACATTAAATCTTTGGTTTTTTGTTTTACATTTTGCGTTTTACACTTTACGCTTCTTTTATTCTCCTTGCTTTTTAAACAAATTTTCCACAGAATATTAACATAGGGGGGAAAAACTCTTTATTCAAGCGTTTTTTGGCAATCATTGATTAAAATGGCTATTTGAAACAAAATAAAAAATATGGAAAAACCATTGAAAGAAATATGGCAATCTGTTTTGGCCCAAGTTAAATTAAGCATTTCATCTGCCAATTTTTCAACATGGTTTAAAAATACCGACATAGACCTCATTGATTCCGGCAAGGTTGTTATTTCTGTGCCTAATAACTTTTCCAAAGATTGGTTGGAAAATAAATATTATAAAAATATATTGAAAATTTTAAGAGAGCTTGACCCGAATGTTAAAGATTTGGTTTTCGTGGTTAAAAAAATCGGCGCGAAAACAAGCGAAGCCAGTATTTTTATCAAAAAAGAAAAACAATTGGATTTTAATAATTTAATAACCAATAAAGAGACCAACCTGAATAATCGATACCGTTTTGATAATTTTATTGTTGGAAGTTTTAATGAGGTCGCCCACGCCGCGGCAACGGCTGTGGCGGAAAAACCGGGGAGCACCTACAATCCGCTTTTTATTTACGGCGGCGTGGGCTTGGGAAAAACGCATCTTATTCAGGCGATGGGGAATCAAATTTTCCAAAACGAAAATAAAATAAAAGTGAGATACATTTCCTCGGATAAATTCAGTTCTGAATTTGTAAGCGGGTTGCAAAATAAAACCGTGGAAGATTTTAAAAACAAACATAAAGAATTGGATGTTTTCATTATTGATGATGTCCAGTTTTTGACCGGCAGAGAAAAAATACAAGAGGAATTATTCCATATTTTTAACGCGCTTTATGAAAAAAACAAACAAATTATATTTTCTTCCGACAGGCCGCCAAAAGCGATTACCGGAATAATGGATAGATTAAGGTCAAGATTTGAAGGTGGAACCGTTATTGATATTAATTTCCCCGATTTTGAAACCAGATTGGCTATTTTAAAAGCGAAAGCCCAAGAAAAAAATATTGAGCTTGCTCCGGAAATTTATGAATATATCGCCAAAAAAATTGAAAGAAACATACGAGAATTGGAGGGAGCGTTGAACAGATTGATACTTTTTCATCAAGCGAATAATCAAGGGTTGGATTTGGAAAAAACAAAGGAATTATTAAAAGATGTGATTAAGCCGCCGCTTAGGATTGTAAATCCTAGAAATGTTCTTCAGGTGGTGGCGGAATTTTATGACTTGAAAGAAAAAGATTTATTGGCAAGTTCAAGGAAAAAAGAGCTTGTCCAACCAAGACAGATTGTAATGTATTTATTAAAAGAAGAGTTAAAGTGTTCTTTCCCTTTTATCGGCAGAAAATTGGGCGGGAAAGACCACACCACAGTAATGTATGGTTATAGAAAAATCGCGCAAGAATTAAAGGTTAATGAAAAATTAAAAGAAGAGATTTTGTTGATAAAAAAACGGGTTTTTGTAAGTTAGCGGTGTTGAATAATTGTTGATAATTGATTGATAAAACTGGATAGAAAGCTGGGAGAAAAAACAACGATAAAAAACATTGGAAATTTATACTTATTTTTTCCAGTATTTATCAACAACCTTTTATTTTAAAAAAGCGTTAAAATAAAAAGAAAATAGGGGTTTTCAACAGTAAAATAATTCTTAATAATAATAAATTTATATAATTAATAAATAATATTATAATTAATAAATAAACAATATGAATTTAATTGTTTTAAAAGAAAATTTAAAAAGAGGGTTGGATGTGGTGGAAAGGGTTATTGGAAAAAATATTAGCCTGCCGATTCTTAATAATATTTTTTTAAGTTCGGAAAAAAACTTTTTAAAATTAAGCGCAACTGATTTGGAAATAGGAATACACTACTGGGTTTTAACAAAAATAGAAAAAGAGGGGTCGGTTGTTATTCCGGGCAGGGTTTTATCCAGTTTTATTTCTTATTTGCAAGACCAAAAAATAAATATTAAATCAAAGGGTTTGGATTTGGTAATTGAAGCGGAAAAAAACAGAACCCAAATTAAAGGATTTGACGCCAATGAGTACCCGATAATACCAAAAATAGAATCAGAAGAATTTATTGAAGTTAATTCCCAAAAATTTATTGAGGGATTAAACCAGGTTGTTGAGGTTGTTTCAACGGCCCAGATGAGGCCGGAAATAACAGGAATTTTGCTGTTTTTTGACAAAGACGCGATAAAAATAGTCGGAACCGACAGTTTCCGATTGGCAGAGAAAAAAATAACCATAAACACAAAAATAAAAGACGCAAAAACTTTTATTATTCCTAAAAAAACAATTAAAGAATTAATAAGCGTTTTTGGAGACAAAAAACAAAAAATCAAGATTTTTTTCTCCCCAAACCAAATAATGTTTGAGTCAAACATAGAGGAAATAGAACACCCGGAGGTTCAAATAATTTCCAGATTGATAGACGGCGATTATCCCAATTATCAAGAAATAGTTCCCAAAAGCTTTGCAACCCAAGCGGTGGTTAACAGAGATGAATTAATAAGACAAATTAAAACAGCGAGTCTTTTTGTTGATAAAAACAACGAAATTAAAGTAAGCGTCAACCCTGAAAATAAAGAAATTGAAATCAAGGTTCAAAACCCTGACATTGGAGAAAACACCGCCAGTTTGCAGGCAAAAATAAAAGGCGAAAAAATAGATATTTCTTTTAATTGGAAGTTTTTACTTGATGGATTGGTTAATATTAAATCAGACCAGGTTCTTATCGGATTAAACGGAGAGGAAGGTCCGGCCATTGTGAAATCAATAGAAGAAGAGGACTATATTTATGTGGTTATGCCCGTTAAGATTAGTTAATTTTAATTCAATAAAAATGTTCCGCTCTCTAGATTTTTATTTAAGGGAAAAAATAAAAAAAATTGAAAATAATCCTTGTTTTTTAAATTTTAAAACCAAAAATAAACTGCTTGGTTTTTTAGAAGATGAAATAAAAAAAGGAATAAGCGATATTTATTTTGATTCTGAAAAATCCACGCTTTTTATTAAGGTTTCAAACCCAATTTTCGCCCAAGAAATAAAAAATAAAGAAGAAGCGATAAAAGAAAAAATAAACCAAAATTCTTCTTTTGGTTTTGTGAAAAAAATAGCATTTAGGTTCTCAAAATAGATTTTTATTTATATCCTAGTGGATATCCCGACACCTTCATAATAATTTCAAAATGTTTGGGGTTGGGATCCCGATCACTTTGTGTATCGGGATATCGAACTAAGGTTTGCTATAATAATTATATATTCCTTGTTCCCAGAGCAGGTACTGGGGGTCATTTGAGGGGTTAGCCGGTTTTTCCGATCGGGGATTGTTTTTATCAATATAATAAAGAATTGAGTGATAAGGTTTTTCTATTATTCCATTTAAAGCAGATTTATTGGCAGTAATTGGGTTTGGTTTTTGAAAATTTCTCGGCGTATAATATTGAAACGCTTTGTCCATAAAAGAATGCCAAATCGCGCCAGCTGTTAAAACCGCCAGTTTTGATGCCATTGGCGAATTGTTGTTGTTCCCGACCCAAGCGCCAGTAACCAAACTATCCGAATATCCTATAGCCCATTCGTCTTTGTAATTTTGGGTAGTTCCGGTTTTTGCGGCTGTTTCGTATTTTTCAAAATAAAGATTGGAATTTGCTCCGAATATAGGAGAACGCGCCTTATTATCAGAAAGAATATTGTTTATAGTTCTGGCGATTTGGGAAGATAAAACCCTTTTTAGCTCCTGATTTTCATTTTTTTCCAAAATATTTCCTTCTGAATCCTCAATTTTTAAAATCGGGGTTATGGGAGCCCTTAAACCATCTTGGGAAAAGACGCCGTAAGCAGATGTTATCTCAATTAATTTAACCTCGCCACCGCCCAAAACAAGCGAAAGGCCGTAAAAACTGGCTGGTTGCGTAAGAGTTGTTATTCCCATTTTTTGGGCTGTGTTTATTGAATTCTGGACCCCTGCCAAATAAAGAACCTTTACCGAGGGAACATTTAGGGATTGCGCCAAAGCTTGTTTCATGGTTAATGGACCCCTGAATTTTCCGTCATAGTTTTGGGGCGCGTATGTTTTTGTTCCCCAAATGCCAAAGTTCGTGGGGACATCAAAAATAATCGTGTCAGGCGTGAATCCTTTTTCAAAAGCTGCGGCATAAACAAACGGTTTAAAAGCAGAACCCGGTTGCCTTTTTCTTAATACAACATTGTCTTGGGGTTCAAATAAACAATTAGCGCCGGAAACGCAATTTTCAGGATAAGATTCACTCCAATAATCTTTTGACCCGACCATTGCCAAAATCTGGCCATTTTTAGGGTTTATTGAAACCAAAGCGGCATTATAAGCGCCGAACTCTTCATAAATACTGGATTTTTCAGAAACAATTATTTCCGCGTTTTCCTGCAAACGCCAATCCAAAGAGGTGTAAACCTTTAATCCGTTTTGTTTTAAAAATTCTTCTCCAAATTTAGAAATAAGATAATCATTTATAATATACATCACAAAATGAGGCGCTTTCATATCAGTGGTCGGCAGATAAAATTTTAATTCTTCATTTTTCGCTTTTTCAAAATCTTCCTTGTTAATATACCCGTACAAATTCATTCTTTGCAAAACCCAATCTTTTCTTTTTAATAATTCTTGTTTATTGGGTCCATTGGGCGAATAATATGTTGGCGCTTGAATAATGGAAGCAAGGATAACAGATTCTACTAAAGATAATTCCTCGGCTTTTTTATGGAAATAGCCTTGGCTTGCCGCTTCCACGCCGTATAAATCTCCTCCCAATGGAATTTGGTTTAAGTAAAATTCCAATATTTTTTCTTTTGGGTATCTTCGTTCCAGCTCCAATGTTAAAACCAGTTCTTTTATTTTTCTTTCAAATGTTTTTTCTCTGGTTAAAAAGGAGTTGCGGATTAATTGCTGGGAAACAGTGGATGCTCCTCTTATTATTCTTCCTTCTTTTACGCTTTCCAAAATAACTTTTGTCAGGGCCCATAAATCAACTCCTTTGTGTTTGTAAAAATTGGCGTCTTCCGTGACAATTACCGCTTGCCTTAAATAAAGCGGCATTTTTTCTATAGGAATAACGGTTCTTTTTTCTTCGCCGTATAAATTATACAAAAGAACGGTTCCGGTGCGGTCGTATATTTTTGTTGATTCAATAAATGATTTTTCCGTGAATTTTTCCGGCTTGGGAAAATCTTTTATGTAATAGAAAAAAACCGCCAGAAAAAACAAAAAAACAGCCCCGATAAAAACAGCTAAAAATCTTAGAAAAACAGAAAAAACATTAAATTTTTTCCTTTTTGACAAAAAAAGCTTCATTTTTTAATATCTTCAATTGATATTTGTCTTTTATTTTTTGAAATATAAGAAAAATTCAGGACTATCTTATTTTTTATTTTATTTTTGAGCTTTAAAATAATTTCCGGCCACTCAACAACAACCAGAATATTTTTTTTATTGATAAATTTTTCTATGCCGATTCCTTGAAGTTCTTTAAAATTTTTTAACCTGTAGCAATCCAAATGGACCAGTTTAATATTACAAGCGCCCTGATATTTTTTTAAAATAACAAAGGTCGGACTGTTTATTTTTTTTATTCCTAAAAATTTTCCCAATCCTTGCGTAAAAGTTGTTTTGCCCGAGCCGAGATCTCCTTTTAATAAAACAGTCAAACCCTGTTTTTTTATCAAGGGCAAAAGTTTTTTAAGAAGGTTTTGGGAAATTTCCTGAGTTTTTTTTATGGAATCGCTTATTTCAAAAACCTTGTCTTCCTTCATATAAATACATAAATATTGTAGAATATGTTTAATAAATAAACAAACCAAAATGGATAAAAAAGAAATTACAGAGGTTTTTGAAATAAGCGAAAAAGCGAAAAAAGGATTTGATAAAAATCTAAAAAACGTTTCCGCGATTAAAAAAGTTTTAGAGGGCCAAGATGACACAAATATCACAGGTTTTTTAGAAATTCTTTTTTTAGCCACCATGGCTGTTGATGCTTCTGATATTCACATAGAATCATTGGAGGGAAAAGCAAAAATACGCCTTAGAATTGACGGGGTTTTACAAGATGTGATTTTTATCAATTCGCAGCTTTATCAAAAAACACTTTCCCGAATTAAACTTCTTTCAGGTTTAAAATTAAACATTGAGAACAGGGCTCAAGACGGCCGATTTTCAATATTTTTCAGCGCCAAAGAAAAAATTGAAATAAGGACATCAACCCTGCCCTCAGAAGAGGGAGAATCAATAGTAATGCGTATTCTTAACCCCAAAAACATAATTGAGATAGAAGGACTGGGCTTAAGAGAGGATTTATTCAATATTTTTAACGAACAGATAAAAAAACCTTTTGGCATGGTTGTGGTTACCGGGCCCACCGGCTCCGGTAAAACCACAACCCTTTATGCTTTTTTAAAAAGAATTCAAAACCCGGATATTAAAATAATAACAATTGAAGACCCGATTGAATATCACCTTGATGGAATTTCTCAGACGCAGGTAGAACCGGAAAAAGGATATACGTTTGACAGCGGCTTGAAAGCAATAATGAGGCAAGACCCGGATGTGATTTTAGTTGGAGAAATCAGAGATTTGGAAACATCAAATACAGCGGTTCAGGCGTCTTTAACCGGCCATCTGGTTTTAACCACATTGCACACAAACGACGCTGCCGGCGCCGTGGCAAGGTTTGTTGATTTGGGAGTAAGGCCGGTCTCATTAAGTCCTGCCTTGCGCATGATTGTCGCTCAAAGATTGGTTAGGAAGGTTTGCGGCAAATGCGGTAAAGAAAGGCAGCTTACAAAAGAAGAAATAAGTTTTTTTAAAAAAGAACTCGCAGGTTTAAAAGTAAAAAACATTCCCAAAATAGACGCTAAAACAAAAATTTCCGAAGCCAAGGGCTGTGAAGAATGTAATTCCACGGGATATAAAGGAAGAGTCGGCGTGTTTGAAGTATTATTAATGGATGATGATTTGGAGAAACTGATTTTTGAGAAAGCCTCCGGTTTAGAAATTAAAAAGGCTGCCGTTAAAAAAGGAATGGTTTCTCTTTATCAAGACGGTTTAATAAAAGTTTTGGAAAATAAAACAACCCTTGATGAAGTTGAACGGGTTGCCAGCCAAAGATAAAAAAATGAGGGAAGATTTTATCAAAAAAAATTCCTTAAATAAAGAAGAGGAAATTATAGAAAACACCCTGAGGCCAAAATCTTGGGAGGATTATATTGGGCAAGAAAAAATAAAAACAAATATAAAAGTTATTATTGAAGCGGCAAAAAAAAGAGGAGAGATTGGTTGCGAACATCTTTTATTTTACGGCGGCAGCGGTTTGGGAAAAACCACATTGGCTGGCATAGCAGCCAAAGAATTAGGGGGAAATTTCAGGATTACTTCCGGCACAGCAATAAAAAAAACAGGCGACCTTGCGGCGATTTTATCCAATTTAAATCCGGGAGATGTTCTTTTTATTGACGAGATTCACAGATTAAACAAACTGATTGAGGAATTTTTATATCCGGCGATAGAGGATTTTAAAATACACTTGGTTTTGGGAAAAGGGCTTATGGCAAGGACAATGGAAATAAACCTGCCCAAATTCACTCTAATGGGAGCGACAACAAGAATTGCCTTGGTTTCTTCTCCTTTAAGGGCCAGATTTGGGGCTACATTCCAATTAAATTATTATTTACCGGAAGATTTGGAAAAAATAATAAAACGCTCGGCTGATTTATTGCAGATAACAATTGATGATGAAGCGATAAAACAAATTACAGTCGCTTCAAGATTTACGCCGCGGGTTGCCAATCGCTTATTAAAAAGAGTGAGAGATTTTGTTCAGGTCAGCGGAGATAAAAATCATATTGATAAAAAAAGCGTTGAAAAAGCCCTGGGTTTTTTGGAAATTGACAATATGGGCTTGGAGTCCGGAGACAGAAAAATTTTAGAAGTTTTAATAGAAAAATTCAGCGGCGGTCCGGTTGGATTAAAATCTTTAGCGGCAGCGACAAATGAAGAAGAGGACACAATTTTAGAAATTTACGAGCCCTATTTATTAAGGTTGGGGTTTTTAGAAAGAACTCCAAAAGGCAGAACCATCACTTCTTTGGCTTACAAACATCTAAACAAAAAACAGCAAAATGCCAAAAAACTTTTGTAGAAATTTTTTAATAATTTTTTTCTTTTTCTTTTTGTTTTTTTCTTTAGGAATTAACAAGGTTGAGGCCCAAGAGAATCATTTTTTAATTGTTGAAGTTCAAATATCGGGAGACGAGGCAGATTTTGACTACATAAAAATTTTTAATCCTTTTAATGAGGAAAAAGATGTTAGCGGCTATAAATTAAGAAAAAGAGCCTCAACCGGGACAGAGGATTCTATTAGGGTTTTTCCAAGCGGGACCAAAATCAGCGCGCAAGGTTTTCTAATTTGGGCAAACACAAAATTTTCAAGTATTATCAACGCTGATATAAGCGGCTTTAAAAAGCTTGCTGCTAAAAACAGTATTGCTTTTTTTGATAAAGACAGCGTCCAATTAGATGCTGTTGCTTGGGGAGAGTCAGTAAATCCTTTTGTGGAAGGACAGCCATTTTCAAAAAGTCCTGGCAAAAACCAGCAACTTGTCAGAAAACAAGAGAATGGTTTTTACATAGACACCGACAATAATTCCAATGATTTTTACTTAAAGGGTACAGGCGGGGAGCCAGCGCCAACAGATGAAACTAACGAAGATAACGAACAAAACAATAGTCAAATTACAATTGAAAGCGGTTTGGATATTGAAAAAATACTTTCAGGAAATCAACCGCCAATGGCAAATGCCGGCCAAGATGTGGTTATTTTAACAGGCCAAACAATAGAATTTGACGGGAGCAATAGTTATGAACCGGAAAATCAGAAAATTTATTTTTTCTGGAATTTTGGCGACGGAAAAACATCTGAAGAAATAAAACCAAAACATAGCTATAATTTTCCCGGGAATTACCAAGTGGTTTTAGAAGTTAGCGACGGCGATAAAAGCGCGACAGATGATTTAAAAGCAACTGTTTTTCCGACAGGAATTATTATCAGCGAGATTTTTCCAAACCCTAAAGGCGTGGATAAGGGAAAGGAGTGGGTTGAAATTTATAACGACAATGATCAGATTATTGATATTTCTGGTTTTGGGATTATTTCTAAAACAAGCAAGTTTGTTTTTCCCAAAAATTCTTTTATTTTTGGGAAACAATTTTTAACAATCAGGCCTAATTTTTCTTTAACTAATAAAAGCGGAGAAATAGAATTTGTTTATCCCAATGGTTGGAGAATCCAAAAAATAAGCTATTCTGAGGCAAAAGAAGGGCAAAGCATGGTGTTTTTTAGTAATGATTTTTATTTTTCAAGCGCGCCAACCCCGGGCCAAAAAAATATAATAATAACCGAAGATAAAGGAATCAGCCAAATAGAAAACGAAAATACCGCCAGAAGTTTTATTGTCAAAGAAGCCAATTCCCAGACATTATTAAAAGAGTTTGATTTAAATGGAGTTAATTCGGGACTGACAATAATTCAAGAACCAGCGCCAACGGCAGATGAAAATAAAAACGCCAGCTCTTCAAATTTTTCAGAAAATAATATAAAATCAGGGATAAAAGCTCAAATTGGAAACATTAAAGCGAAAGACCTATTAATTTTAGCGTTTCCAACAGCGCTGGGTTTATTATTTCTTATTTTTTTCTATTTCAAAAAACATATTTACCCTCCCAAATTTTTGGATTAGGCGGGTAAAAATCAAGGAATAACGTTGTAATTAAATAACAATTAATACACTCGCGGTTTTTGAAGAGTCAAAAACTTGGGAGGGTAAAAATTATGTCAGGTCATAGTCATTGGAGTTCAATAAAACACAAAAAAGGCAGGGCCGATGAAAAAAGAAGCAAAGATTTCGCTAAATTGAGCAAAATAATTGAAGTGGCTGCGAGAAACGGCGGAGGCCCTGATTTAAATCCAAAACTGGCAATAGCAATTGAAAAAGCCAGGGGTTTTAATATGCCTGCTGATAATATAGAAAGAGCGATAAAAAAAGGAACCGGCCAGACAGAAGCGGAAAAATTAGAAGAATTAACCTATGAAGGATACGGCCCTGCCGGAATTGCAATAATTATTGAAGCGATTACCGACAACAAAAACAGGACAGTTAGCGAATTAAAGCACATTTTTAGCCAATTTGAGGGAAAATTAGCGGAAACAGGCGCTGTAAAATGGATGTTTGAGAGAAAGGGGGTTATTAGTTTAAATTTAGAACAGGAAATTTTCAAAAATTTGGCAGACGAGCAAAAAAGAGAAAAACTGGAATTAATTGCCATTGAAGTTGGAGCGGATAATATCAATTGGTTTGAAAACAAACTGGATATTTTTGTTAATATTGATAATATAAAAAAAGTTAGAGATGATTTAATAAAAAACAGCTTGGTTATAGAAGGAATATCTTTGGATTGGATTCCGGCAAACCCTCAGGATGTTGCCGACGAAGACAAGGCGAAAATAGAAAAATTTTTTGAAGCTCTGGACGAAAATGATTCAGTCCAGGAAATTTACTCAAATTTACGATAAACAATATGATTATTTTAGGCATAGATCCGGGAATCGCCAGGGTTGGTTATGGCGTCATAAAAGTTTTTCCCGCAAAAAAGAATTTTAAAGAAAAAATAAAATTCATAAATTGCGGAGTTATTGAAACAGATAAAAAAACAGAAATCAGCAAAAGGTTTTTGATTTTGGAAAAAGAGCTTGTAAAATTATTGAAACAATATAAGCCGAATAAGGTGATTTTAGAGAAATTATTTTTTTTTAAAAATCAAAAAACAGCCATAGAAGTAAGTCAGGCGATAGGGGTTATCAAATTGACAATAGGAAGAAAAAAAATCCCAGTTATTGAATTCACGCCGCTTCAGGTTAAAATGATGATTACCGGATACGGACACGCGAAAAAAGAACAGGTTCAAGAAGTGGTGGTAAAAATTTTAGGGCTGAAACAAGCGCCAAAATTAGATGATGCTTCGGACGCTCTTGCTTTGGCAATCTCTTTTGTTGATTAGAACCTTGACAATTTAAATTGGATTTTTATAATAAATCTGTTTAAGAAAAAGGTCGTTTAGATTTAAAAATTAGACAAATAACCATGTTATACGAATATAAAGAAGATTTATACTTGATTAACCAAGACGAAGAGGAGGAAGAAAAGAAGGAGGAAGGCGCGGGTGCGGGAACAGATACAGACACAGATGAGGATGAAGATGAAGAAGAAGAAGAAGATGAAGAAGAAAATGCCGAGAGCAAAGAATCCGAAGATGGCGTTGGCGCGGTAGAAGAAGAAACTTGGTAAATAGGAATAAATAGGAAATTTAATATCATCCTCGGCTTTTAGCCGGGGATGATATTTTTTTAAAATTTAATAAAAGAGAGATTTTTATTATTATGTTAAAATTTACCCTCCCAAGTTTTTGAATCAGGGCAGAGAAAGCCAAAAAATAAAGCTTTGATTAAATGGGAAATGATATTACAATAATAGTATAATTTATTAAAAAACTTGGGAGGGTAAAAACAATGGAAAAAGAAAAATTCATTATTATTGATTCAAACGCCTTGGTTCACAGGGCATTTCACGCCTTGCCGGAATTATCAACCAGGACAGGCGCTCAAATAAACGCTGTTTACGGCTTTCTTTTGGTTTTACTTAAAATTATTCAGGATTTCAAACCGGATTATTTGGCAGCAACTTTTGATTTGGCCGGTCCGACCTTCAGGCATGAAAGTTATAAAGCATATAAGGCAAAAAGAGTAAAAGCGCCTGATAATTTATATCAGCAAATTCCCATAATCAAGGATTTTTTACAGTCGTTAAAAATCCCTGTTTTTGAACAGCAAGGTTTTGAGGCAGACGATGTTATTGGGACTATTTCTAAAAAAATTCCCCAGAAGCAAAGTTATCCGGAAATTCAGACGATTATACTTACAGGAGATTTGGATACGCTTCAATTGATTGACAAGCAGACGAAAGTTTACACTTTTAAAAAAGGCATTAAGGACTCAGTAATTTATGATGCGGAAAAAGTAAGAGAGCGTTTTGGATTAGAACCGGACCAAATGACTGATTTTAGAGCGCTAAAAGGCGACCCTTCGGACAATATTCCGGGCGTTCCGGGAATCGGAGAAAAAACAGCGAGCGAGTTGATAAAAGAATTCGGAAATTTGGAGAATCTTTATTTTCAAATAGAAAACAAAACCCCGGACAGCGCCCTAATCAGGGATAAAATTAAAAAACTTTTAGTTCAACACAAAGACCAGGCGTTTTTCAGCAAGGTTTTAAGCTCCATTAGATTAGATGTTCCTATTGATTTTAAAATAAAAGATTGCGAATGGAACGGTTTTGGAGAAGAATTTTTAAACAACTTGAAAAAATACGAATTTTTCAAGATTTTATCAACAATTCAAGGAGAAACTAAAAAAAGCGAATTATTAGCGCATCAAATAGAAAAACTTTTTCAAGATGGAGTTTTTTCCGAACAAATTTATAAACTGGAAAAAGATTTATTGCCAGTAATTGAAAAAATGAATGAAAATGGGATAAAAATTGATTTGAAAAAATTAAAGGAATTAAATATTTGGTTTGGAGAAAAAATTGAAGAAGCTTCCGAAGAAATTTACAAAGAAAGCAAAGAAAAATTCAATATTAATTCTCCGTCGCAAATTTCCGACATTTTATTCAATAAATTAAAAATTTCTAAAGCCAAAATTAAAAAAACCCCCAAAGGAGAGATTTCAACGGCATTTTCAGAGCTTGATAAAATAAAAAATTCCCACCCGGTAATCCCTTTGATTATCAAACACAGGGAGCTGTCAAAAATCAAAAGCAGCGTTATAGAAAACCTTATTGAGCTTGTTGACGACGAGAACAGGATTCATCCCAATTTTAATCAACTGGGAACAGTAAGCGGCAGATTATCTTGCAATCAACCCAATCTTCAAAATATACCCAAAAAGGGGAAATTAGCCGATGCCATTAGGAAATGCTTTGTAAGCGAAAACGGCTTCAATTTGTTTTCTTTTGATTATTCTCAAATGGAATTAAGAGTTTGCGCTTATTTAAGCAAAGACGAAAAAATGAACAAATTTTTTAATGAAGAAAAAGACATTCATAAAATGACAGCTTCATTGATATTTGAAAAAGATGAAACAACAGTGACAAATGAAGAAAGAGAAATCGGGAAAAGGCTGAACTTTTCAGTTATCTATGGAATGGGGCCCTATGGTTTTAGCGAAGCAACTGGATATTCCATTGAGCAAGCAACGGAATTTATAGCGATTTTTTACCAGCAATTTTCAGGGATAAGCGCTTTTAAACAGAAAATTGTGGAAGAATTGGATAAAAATAAATTCACCCAAACATTTTTCGGAAGAAAAAGATTTTTCCCGGAATTATCTGGCTCTTTAAACTTCAGAGAAAAAGAAAAGGTTGTGAGAATGGCTTTTAATCATGTGGTTCAAGGAACTTCAGCTGACATTATAAAAACAGCCATGGTAAAAATAGCCCCATTTTTTTCAAATGATGTCAGGTTGATTCTTCAAATACACGATGAATTGATTTTTGAAATAAAAAACAACAAAGAAGATTGCGTTCCCAAAATTAAAGAAATTATGGAATCAATTTTTGAGATGACAAAAATTGAGATAGAAAAAGGCCCCAATTTGGGAGAATTAAAGGAATTTACCCTCCCAAGTTTTTGAGTTGAGGGGTTAAATCTAATAAGCAGCATTAAAAATTAAATAAAAAATACTGCCCCCGCTTTTTTTGAAAAATTCAAAAACTTGGGAGGGTAAAAAATTTAATATGCCCGAATTACCAGAAGTTGAAACAACAATAAGGGGTTTAAGGAAACATATATTAAATCAGGAGATAAAAGATGTTTTTTTAGACGCGGCAAATATTTTAAAAAAACCGAATAATTTTAATATTTTCAGAAAAAAAATAATCAACAAAAAAATCAAGGAAATAAAAAGAAGAGGAAAAAATATTTTGATTGTTTTGGACAATAACTCCATTATTTTAGCGCATCAAAAAATATCAGGGCATCTTTTAGTCGGAAAATGGGATTTAAAAAATTGGCAGCCAAAAATCAAAGGCCCGCTTTCAGAGCCAATAAACAGATTTATCCATTTTCTAATTGTTTTTAAAACGGGATTAATGCTGGCTTTGTCTGATGTCAGGAAATTCGCCAAAATTGAATTATGGGAAAGCAGTAAAGAGCTTGAAAACTCAAAAGAATTTAAATTATTGGGCCCAGAACCGCTTGAAAAGGATTTTACTTTTAATAAATTTAAAGAAAGATTAAAAAATAAAAAAGGCCTGATTAAAAAAGTTTTAATGGACCAAGCGATTGTTGCGGGCATTGGCAATATTTATTCTGACGAAATTTTATGGAGAGCCAGGATAAATCCTTTTAAGAGAACCAATCTTCTAAAAAAAGATGAAATAAAAGAAATTTATAAATATATTAAAATAGTTCTTAAAAGGGCGATAGAATTAAAGGGGGAGAGTTTTTCCGACTACCGAACCCCTGACGGCAAAAAAGGATTTTTTGACAGAGAAAGAAAGGCCTACCAAAGAACAGGAGAAAAATGTTCAAGATGCAAGGAAAAAATAATCAGGAAAAAAATTGGCGCCAGGTCAACGCATTATTGTCCCAGATGCCAAAAAATTTAATTTTTTACAATGATAATTTTTTTTCACGGTCCTGATTCTTTCAGGATTAACAAAAAAATCCAAGAAATAACGGAAAAATACCAATCCAAATACAGGACTGGATTAAATTTGAAAATTATTGACGAGAATAATATTGAAGAAACAGACATTAGAACGATTTTTTCTTTGAAATCAATGTTTAAAGAGAAAAAATTGGTTATTTTAAAAAACCTTTTGAATAACCAAGAAATTCAGCAAATTATTTTAGACAAGGCAAAAATAATTATTCCGAGCGACGGAGATATAGTATTTTTGATAATTGAGAATGAATTAAAAGAAAAAAACAAACAAATAAATGATTTTTTGAAAAAAAATTCCAAAAATCAGGAATTCAAACTATTAACCGGGTCAGAACTAAAAACGCTGATTTTAAAAACTTTTAAAAATAATGGGTTTGATTTTGAGCCAAATGTTCCGGAAAAAATAATTGATTACATCGGAAACGATTTATGGCGCATGGACAGCGAGATAAAAAAATTAATGCTTTTCAAACAAGAAGAAAAGAAAATTAACTTAGAGGATATTGAAATTTTAATCAGGCCTAATTTGGAAACAAATATTTTTCAGACCATTGACCAGCTTGCCAAGGGCGATAAAAAACAATTCTTAAATATGATTCATAACCATTTAAACCAAGGAGACGAGCCATTATATCTTCTTTCCATGATTATTTTTCAACTAAGGAACCTGCTGATAATCAAGGAATTGTTAAAATACCCGAACCAAAAAGACCTGGTTTTAAAATCTTTGAAAATAAACCCATTTATCGTTAGAAAAATCACCTCTTTCGGCCAGAGCTTAGATAAGAACAAATTAAAAGATTTATACCAGCGCGTATTTCAACTGGACAGCAAAATAAAAACCGGCGAAATTGAACCGGTATTGGGCTTAGACCTTTTTGCCGTAGAAATTTAACTACTTGGTTATCCTGGAAACCAAAGATTTTTTCCTGCTGGCCGTGTTCTTTTTGATAACCTTGATTTTAGAGGCCTTGTCTATGTATTTATAAGCCAAAGAAACGAGCTTTTTTGCCTCGTCTTTTTTATTTTCAGCAGCCAATTCTTTTATCTGCTTGATTATTTTTTTCACCCTATTTTTATGAAAAAGGTTATTGTCTTTTTTTCTCAAACTTTGTCTCAGGGCTTTTTTCGCTGATTTTGTTATTGGCATTTTGATTGATTTCTTTAATTTTCTATAATGAGTATAATATATTAATAAATTTATTGCAAATTATGTTTTTTTACATTGAAGGAAAAATAGCGGCAAAAAGGCAAGATTTTTTGGTAATTGATTTGAATGGGATTGGTTTTAAAATTTTTATTCCGGAACAAAGGATGAAAAATCTTAATGTCGGAGATAATTTAAAGATTTTTACCGACCATTCCATAAAACACGAAGAAAAAATAGAAATCTATGGATTTTTGACAGAACAAGAACTAGAGTTGTTCCAGGTATTGAAAAAAATTTCCGGAATTGGCGCTAAAGCGTCGCTGAATCTGTCGATTGCCGGTTCTTTGGAAAACCTCAAACAAAAACTCTTAAACCAAGACAAAGATTTATTGGGGAATTTAAAGGGAATCGGAACCAAGAAAATCCAAAAAATTTTAATTGAGCTGGAGAGTAAAACCCTAAAACCGGAAATTGGCGCAAAAATCAATACAGGCGAAAAAGATGTTGTTGACAGCTTGGTTGCCATTGGATTTTCCAAAAAAGATGTTTTGGAAGCCCTAAAGCAAATTAGTCCGGATTTAAAAGACAATGAAGAAAAAACAAAAGAGGTTTTAAAGATTTTAGGCGCGCAAAAATAATTTGGATATTTATGTCTTTTCTAGATATTTTAAGGAAAATAACGCCAAAATTTATTTTAAATTTTTACCATTTTTCCTGGGCTTTTTTAAGCGCTTTAATTTGCGGTTTTCCCTCAAAAAAAATCAAAGTCATAGGAATAACCGGAACAGACGGCAAAACAACGACAGCGGAAATGATTTATACGATACTCACAACGGCTGGCTACAAAACCGCGATTTTTTCCTCATTAAAAATCAAGGTTGGGGAAAAAGAGGAAAAAAATATGTATAAAATGACAATGCCTGGAAGGGGCGCCTCACAATAGTTTCTTATAAGGGCTGTTGAAGAAAAATGCCAGTACGCGATTGTTGAAATTACTTCTGAAGGAATAGTGCAGCAGAGGCACAGGTTTATAGCTTTTGAGACAGCTGTTTTTACTAATTTAAAAAAGGAACACTTGGAAAGGCAT
>JAUYFS010000006.1 GCA_030689665.1 bacterium | reverse complement strand
GAGAAGCTAAATTTGTAGTTGAAGAAAGCGAAAGATTGGTTGAAGGATTACTTTTAGGTAAAGATTTTGGATTAGCTCCTTTTATTACCTCCCGCATTTGT
The DNA here is from genome assembly GCA_030689665.1 of bacterium. Taxonomy (GTDB): domain Bacteria; phylum Patescibacteriota; class Minisyncoccia; order Minisyncoccales; family JAUYFS01; genus JAUYFS01. Next base: position 16,498 of record JAUYFS010000006.1, on the reverse strand, counting down.
GGAATTTGCCCGGTCGCCCATAATCTTTGTTCTCTATCGGCTTTAGAAAACGCCCTAAAAATTGAAGTCTCTGAAGAAACGCTGATTTTAAGAAAAATTCTCCTATCTGGCCAGATTATCAAAAGTCATCTTTTGCATCTTTTCTTTTTAGTTCTGCCAGATTATGCCGGGGTGAAAAGTTCAATTGAACTCTCTAAAAAGTATCCTGCTGAATTCCATTTAATGTTGAATTTGAAAAGGACAACTGACGAGATTTTGAAAATCGTTAGCGGCTCTTCTGTTTTTCCATCTGAGACAATGGTGGGAGGTTTTAAAAATCCTCCTCAGATTAACAAGCTTTTGGCAGCGAGGAGTTTAATTTTTGAAGTCATTGATGAAGCCCAAGATTTGATAAAACTTTTTGCTTCTCTTGAAACCCCGAATTTAAAAGTCAAAACTGTTTTTGCTCATATCCTTCCCCCTGAAGATTCCTACCCTTTCTATCCCGGACGTTTTCCTCAGGCAATTAAAGAAATCGTCCGAAAAGGTTCTACGGCAAAAATAGGAGTTTTAAAGGGCGGCAAGATAATAAAAGTCGGGGCTCTATCTCGTCTCAGCCATTTTGCAAAGGTTCTCAATCCAAAAGCTAAAGAAGCGTTTCATCAATTTCCGCCCGATTTCAATAATCCTTTTCACAACAATCTAGCTCAGGCAATTGAAATTTTACATTTCCTTGAAGAAACAATAAATTTAATTGAAAAGTTATCAGATAAAGATTTAAACAAATCAAAGGGAATTGAGAAAGTGTATCTACCCTCAAAAATAGTTTTTGGCAGCTCCTGCCTGGAAGCTCCAAGGGGCATTCTGTTTCACCAAGTGAAAATCAATTCCCAAGGAAAGATAATCTATTATAATATTATTCCTCCAACCCAAATTAACTTGGCCTCCCTGGAGAAAGAGACCCAAGAATTGGTTAGAAAAAGAAAGGGAATTTCATCCCCGCAAATAAAAAGGCAGGTAGAACAATTAATCCGAGCATTTGATCCCTGTATCACCTGTGCCGTCCATTAGTCTTAAAATCTCCTTGGCATCTTTTGGAGAGATTTTATTAATTGCTGCCCCTTGATAAGTAATTAAATAATCTCCTTTTTTAATTTCATCTTCAAGCGAAGAAATATTTACCCAATGAAAATGGCCCTTTTGTTTTATTTTGGCATTTTCACCCTTTATTAAAATAACTTTGCCTGGAATACTAATACACATAGTAATAAATATTTACTCTATTCCTAAAGTATATTAAAAAATAGAAAAATAGTAAACAGATTAAATTTTTAAAGGAATTTTTTGAAAAAGAGCGAGCCCCGCACCAGAGCGAAGCTCGGTGCGGGGCAGGTCGCCGCAGTCGCCGACGCCGGCGGTAATGGTTTTTAAAAGCCCTGTTAAATTTTACGAATTTTTGATAAAATAAGTTCGAGCGTGGTTGTAAATATACTCAGAAAAATTAAAAAAAATTTATGGCAAAAAAGAAAAAACCAACAAAAATTAAATGCGTGGAGTGTGGAAATATAAATTATCACACTTATAAAAGCAATAAGATGAAAGAAGAGAAGCTTGAAATGAAAAAGTTTTGCAAAGTTTGCAAAAAACACACTTTGCACAAAGAGACAAAAAAGTAAACAAATGCCTTTTTAAGGCACGGGGGCGTAGTTTAGTGGTAAAATTCCGGTCTCCAAAACCGGTGATGTAGGTTCGATTCCTGCCGCCCCTGCAAGAAAATTTGGCACATAATCGTGCCAAGTTTTGTTGTTGTGGGTTGGCGAATCGAACCTAACCTACCGCGCGTTCCGAAGGAACGCACCGCCTTCGGGCAACACCTTCGATTCCTGCCGCCCCTGCCCATTAGGGCTACCTAGAGACGTAGTCAAAACAACAAAAACCACCGATTTTGAGTCGGTGATTTTTGTTTAGGCTAGTATTATTTTTGTCTTTAAGTATTAGTTTGCTTTTAAAGTATAACAGTGGCTCTCTTTTTTTAGGACAGTTCCTTGTTTAAGGAAATATTTTGTATAGTTTCGTATATCAATTTCGATATTGGTTTTTTCTTTTTTTAAAAAAAACAGGATTAAGGTAATTTCAGAGGAAGAATTGTAGTTTTTTTGATAATAAAAAAGCAACAACTCCATGTTATTATGGAGTTATAAAAATATTTATTTATTTCCTTTCTTTTTTATTCTTTCTGATAATTAAAAAGGCTACTGCCGCCAGTCCAATCAGAGGGATTATCACGCTGGTTGATAATTCCTCTGAAGGTGTTTTGATTGGTTGGGCTGGTAAAAGAAAGTAACTGTACACAATTGAAATAACAAGAATTAGTATCAACACGATAATAAGCCACTTGTCTTTTAGGTTCGTTAATTCCTTTTTTATCATAGTATGACAACTCCTTTTGTCCGAATTCGGACTTTTGAAAATTATAACAAAAACTCCTTTATTTATCAAATAAAAGTTGTATAATAAAAACGGGAGGGATGTTATGAATCAAAAAATGATGGCCCTTGTGGCCATTATATGTGTAGCAGTTGTTGTTGCAGGATGTTCGGCACCGCAAATTGTTGCGGTTCCGACAACATTAACATTTGGAAATAACACCATAATGTTCATTGATACCGGCTGGGTAATTTACGCCCAGTATCAACCGGTAATCAATCTGTCAACGATTGCCGCGAACTCTTCCAGGAACCGAACCTAACTGTTCCTGGATTCCTACTTTCAGGGATTATTTAAGAGAATTTTTTTTGAGAATTCCAGAAGCTTTTATATAATCATGGAGTTCTGAAATTTTATCAATGAATTCAGTATCTTCTTTAATAAAAAATAGGTGGCGGGAGACATTTGACATTTTTTGGGGTGTCTGTATAATATATTCAAGAAAACTAAATATAGTTTTAGACCACAGATAGGAGGCATTAATAAGACCTCCCGAGGTTAAACAATAAGTCATTGTTTTGCTTTGTCTGCGGCAAAGCTTTTTAATTTAACAGGGTAAAAAAATATGCCATTTACAAAAGAACAAAAAGAAAAAATAATAGAAAAATTGAAAAAAGACCTTGATAAACAGAAATCAATGGTTTTCGTTGATTTTAAGGGTTTAACAACTCCGGAAATTTTAAATTTGAAACAGGATTTGAAAAAATTAGGCGCAAAATTCGCGGTTATCAAAAAAACCTTGTTTAGAATTGCCAGCAAAGATATTGACAAAGATTTGAGCGAAAAAATTGAAGGACTGGAAGGCCAGCCAGCAGTTGTTTTTTCTTTTGAAGATGAAATGGCGCCAGCAAAAAATATTTATAATTTTGCCAAGAAAAACGAGAAATTAAAAATTATTGGCGGTTTTTTTGAGAAATTATTCAGAGACAAGGAAACAACCATTCAATTTGCCCAAATTCCTTCAAGACCTGAATTGTTCGCAAAATTGGTTGGCAGTTTAATGGCGCCGATTTCAAAATTAGACAATGCTTTGATTTATAATATGCGCGCTTTGACGAGCGTGCTTAGCCAAATAAAAAAATAAAAGGTTGAATTAGCAAAAATAATTAAATTCACCCCGTTAAATTGCCTTTGGCAGTATTTAACAGGGTAAAAAATATGGCAGAAGAAATAAAAGAGGAAAAAGTTGATGTCCCGGCTAAATTTAAAAAATTAGTTGAGGAAATTGAAAGCATGAATGTTTTGGACCTTTCAGAACTGGTTAAGATTTTAGAGAAAAAATTCGGGGTTTCAGCGGCAATGCCTGTTGCTATGGGAGCTGTTCCGGCCGGAGCTAACGGCGGAGCCGGCGAAGTTGAGGAAAAAACCGAATTTGACGTAGTTCTGACTTCTTACGGAGAGAAAAAAATTGACGTTATTAAAGTCGTCAAAGACATTTCCGGAAAAGGATTAAAAGAAGCCAAGGACTTGGTTGACGCGGTTGATAAAGGAGCTCAGGTTATCAAAGAAAAAGCCAAAAAAGAAGAGGCAGACGAGATGAAGAAAAAGATTGAAACAGCCGGAGGCAAAGTGGAATTAAAGTAATTTTTCAAAACAAAAACCCCTTTCGTCAGAAAGGGGTTTTTGTTTTGTAGATATTATTTTCAGAAAGAATAAAAATTTCTTTTTCATCATTGGACAGGCAAAAGTCCTTTATTCCGGGAAGTTCAATAAATGCCATTTGTTTGAAAGAAAAATCTGTTTTATTCACGGCAATTATTCTTTTGGTTAGAAAATCAGCAATATAGATGTTGTTGTAATTGGGCATTGTTTTTATTTCAGCCGGATTTGCCAAAGATGGAAAAATTTTATTCAAATCAATTTTTTTGAGTTTGTTTTCGCGGTACCTGTAAACCAGTTTTTGCTCTGAATTTAAAATCCAGAAAGAACCGTCAACCCTGAAATCATTAGGTTTAAAATCAAGGCCAATGTTGTTTAGGTTCAAATAAGGATAAAATCCTTCTTGTCCGAAAGTTCCTTTCCATATAATTGAAGAATTTTTATCCAGAAGATAAAAGTTTAAAAGATAGGAAGTTAAATCTGAAAATTCTTTTTCTTGCTCGTACTGAATTTTTTTGGTTTCAATCGCGCTTGTTCCTGATTCGGAAAATTTTATTGTTTTGAGCAAATTTGAGTTGTTTTCGTAAAGCAAAAGCGAGTTTTCCAGCGGCGCAAAAAGGTCAAATTTTTCCATCAGGGTTTTTTCTTCCTTGGGAACAAAAATCTTTTGCTGATATTCGGACAAAAGAACCAAGTTGTCATTTACACAAACAAGATTTTCAGCCGCGATTTGTTTTGGGCTTATTTTAATCACATTTTCCAATTTTTTTATTTCATTGAAGTTGGAAAGATTTAGCAAAGATTGATAGGCGCTTTTTTCCAATATTGTTGTTTCCGGAAAATCAGCGGAGCCGAAATCTTTTTTTATTTCCTGCGTTAAATTCCAGCTTTCTAAAAATATTTCTTTGGCCCTTTCTTTTTCTTCATTTTTTAAATAAAAATTGCCAAGCTTGATGTCTTGATTTATCGCTTCTATTTTTTCTTTTATTAGATTAGATTGTAGCCATCTTTCATACCCGAAAAGCGGCAGGGAAATAGCGAGAAAAATTGCCAAAACCAATGGCAAAACAAAATTTCCGGGAATTGATACGGACCTAAGAAAACTAAAAACTTTTTCAAATCCGGCAGGGGCTTTTATTTTCATTATCGGCATTCTTTTTTTGGTTTTCGCCTTTATAACCAGCCCGATTCCGAGCAAAGTTTTTATATCCGTATTTTTAAAAAATGATTTTACTTGTTCTGAAAGCGTTTTTGCCGCTTTAAAATTGAGCAAAAAACTTGAAAAAATATTCCTTGTTTGCAATTGTTCAAAAAGCCCTTGTTCCAGGCACCAGACGACTTGGTTTTGAGACACCTCAAATTCATTGATTTTTTGGAATCTTGTTGTTTTTTCAAAATAATTTTTAAGAGCGGTTTCGCGGTTGACGATAATCTCAAAATCATCAATACAGCTTATCTGGAAAGAGAATTTATTATTTTCAACAGAGGGTTTTGTTAAACCGATTAAAAATTTAAATTTTTCTTCATTTGAAATAGGGGAGCGCCAGATAAAATCGTTCAGATTTTGAAGCAATTCCGGGAAACCGATTTTTTTATAGTCCTTTGTTTTTTTAATTCGGTTTTCTATTTCGGAAAAATAGCTTCTGCTTTTGGCAAGGCAATTTTCTATGATTAAAATTCCAAAAAGATTCCCTTGATTTTCCAATTCCAAAACAAAGCTCTGATAAAGATTTTGTTTTTTCTCCTTGATATTAAAATAAAGTTCCACTACCTCCATATTTTTATTTGCTGTATTCTGTATTTTGATTATAATATCATAATAAAAATTAAAATTAAAAATATGGCGCTTTCAAAAACAATGGGATTTTTAGTCCTGCTCCTTGGATTAGCCATAATAGTTTGGTCTCTTTATCAGGTTTACGGGGTTTATACGCAAAAAATAACAATCCCTGATTTTTTTAAAGTTTCAGAATCTGTCTCGTCGGAAAGTAAAAGCGCTGGCGGAATTGAGCAGCAGCTTCAAAGCGTGATTAAAGAGCAGCTTTCAAGCTTTATTCCGACAAACACGATTTCTCAAGGTTTGAATTTGGGATTTTTCACGGCTGTCATAGGATTGTTTATTTTCGGCGGCTCAAAAATCGCCCTTATCGGGGTGAAACTTATTAAAGGCAAAGAAGATGGAGATTTATAACAAAAACTTATTTTTTATTTTTCTTTTTTGGTATTTTGTTTATATTCCCGAACAAATTCTCAACAGGTTTAAAAACCTTTTGAAGTTTGGGGTTTATTTTTTCTCCATGGAAAACATTGGAAGGACTTTTTTCAGCCCTTGGAGAAGATTGGTTGATTTTTATGAGGGGCCATTTGATTTCAAGCGCTATTTTGAGTCGGTTTTTGGAAATCTAATTTCAAGGGCAATCGGGATTTTTTTGAGGACTTTTTTGGTTTTATTTTTTATAATTTTTGAGATTGTTGCTGTTATTTTGGGAATTTTGGTTTTGGCGATATGGTATTTAATTATTCCAATAATAATTTTCATTTTTTATTTTTATGGAATTTATTCCTGAAAAATCTTTTTTGAATAAAATAATATCTCTGGAAAAATTTGTTATTTTTCTTATCGTTTTAGAGTTTATTTTATTGGTTTTTTTGTTTTTTTCAGTTTTTTACAAATATTTCAGTTTGGGAATTTGTATTTTTGCCGTTATTTTATTGCTAAAGATTATTGAGAGGTTCTTTTTATTCCTGCAAAAAATCGAGCCCAAAGACCCATTAAGCGATTTTGTTGAAAACCCTGAAATTTTTAATGTTTTTGATTTTCTTGATTTTCGTTCCTTTAAATTGGTCAAAAACGCAATTAAAAAGGTGAAAAATTTAGGAATTGGAGAAATTCCTTATCCTTTATTGGCTTTTTATCTGATTGAGGGTTTTCCCAAGTACTTAAATTCTTTTGTTATTGCGAGAACGCTTATTGATTTTAAAAAATACAACAAGGAGTTAAAGAATTTTATTATTGGAATTGAGAAAGGAGCGGTAAAAGAAATTGATTTTGGAAATCTAAAAGAATTATTTGTTATAGCGGCTCAGATTGCCCAAAAAAGAGGGAATAAAAGAATTTCTCCGGAAGATATTTTTTCCGCCTTGGTTTATTTGGGTTCTTTTTTAAAAGGTTTCTTCATTTCAAGAGGTTTAAAGCCCAAAGACATAGAAAGGACTTTTGATTGGTACCAAAGAATACAAAAAAGAGTGGAAAGGAGAAAAGATTTGTTAGACCTTGAAAACCTTAAAAGAATTGGTTCTGTCGGGGGCGGCTGGTCCAGCGGTTTTACTCCAATACTTGATTCTTTTTCCCATGACATTACTTATTCGGTAAGAGGAGTTGATTTTGACGATTTTCCGGGTCATGACGATGAATTGAGGCAAATGGAAAGAATTTTGTCCAAAAAAGCCAACACCAATGACGTTCTTTTGGTCGGAGTTCCGGGAAGTTTTAGAAGAAACGTAATAAGAAAATTAGCTCTTAAAATGGCGCTTGGTTTGACTGACGATACCTTAAAATTTAAGCGTTTGGTGGAATTAAAACTTGGTTTGCTTGCGAGCGGGGCCCAGTCAAAAGAAGGTTTGGAAAAAACTTTGGGCAAAATTTTTCGCGAAGTGGTTAGCGCTGGCAACATTGTTTTGATTATTGATAATTTTCACGCTTATTTTGATGTTGAGTCAAACTCAAATATCGGAACTCCGGAAATCTCGGGAATTTTGACCAGTTTTTTAAGATTAAAAGATTTTCAGTTAATCGGAATTACAACTTATAGGGATTATTACAGAGTTTTTGACAAGAAAATTGATTTTCTGGCTTATTTTGAAAAAGTTGAGGTTGATGAATTTAAAGAAGATGAGACCATTGAAATTTTGGAAAACAGAGCCATGATTTTGGAGCTTGAGTATAAAAAAATAATTCTCTACAAAACAATCAGGGATATTGTTTATTTTTGCGATAAATATCTTGCCGATGCTCCGTTTCCGCAAAAAGCGATAAATTTATTGGAAGAAACATTTGTTTATACCAGCCAAAATACGCAGTCGCCTTTGGTTTTGAGCGACCATGCGGCGGAAATTATCCAGCAAAAAACGGAAATTCCAGTTGGAAAATTAGAGGTTGAGGAAAGGAGAAAACTGCTTGATTTGGAAAATTTGATACATCAGCAAATCATAAACCAGGAGCAGGCGGTTGTTAAAATCGCGGAAGCGTTGCGAAGGGCAAGGTCAGGCATTTCCATAAAAAAGGGGCCAATCGGAACATTTTTATTTCTGGGCCCCACTGGAGTCGGGAAAACCGAAACCGCAAAGGCCTTGGCTAAAATTTATTTTGGCGGCGAAAAAAGAATGATTAGATTTGATATGTCTGAATTTCAGAAAAAGGAAGACATTGACCGTTTGTTGGGCTCACCGAGAGACAGGGGAAGATTGGTTGAGGAAATGAAAAACAATCCTTTTAGTTTGGTTTTGTTTGACGAGGTTGAAAAAGCCCATCCCGATATTTTGAATTTATTTTTACAGATTTTAGATGAAGGTTTTTGCCATGACGCCTTGGGCAACAAAATTTCTTTTGAGCATTCAATGATAATCGCTACTTCCAATGCCGGATATAAAATAATATTGGAAGCAATCGCCCAAAACAAGGATTTTGCGAAAATTGAGACAGAACTTCTGGATTATTTGTTTGAAAGCGGAATTTTTAGGCCGGAATTTGTAAATCGTTTTGACAATATGGTTGTTTTTAGGCCTTTGACTAAAGAAAACTTAATTGATATTGCGGAATTGCTATTAACACAGCTTCAGAGAAATTTAAGGAATAAGGAGATTTCTTTTACTATTACAAAAGAATTAAAAGAAAGCGTGGTGGAATTGGGTTATAATCCTATTTTCGGGGCAAGAGAAATGAAAAGGGTTATTCAGGATAAAATTGAAGATGTTATGGCCGAGGCGTTGTTGAGCGAAGAATTGAGGCCGGGAGACAGCATAAAAATAAGTCCGGTTGATTTTAAAATTATCAAGGTCGAGGGGACAACAATTTAATTATACAAAATGGTTTTATATTTAATAATTTTTTTAATAATAGTTGCTATTGCGGGAATTGTTTATATTTTGAAGTTCGGAAAAAGGGAGTCGCGGGCAATAATGAAAGAAACCCCGCGCGAAATTCAGCCAGCGCCGACATTTAAAATTGTTCAAAAGCAGTCTTTTCTTGAGAAACAGAAAGAAATTCAGCCAAGCGGAGAAACAATGAAGAGCGAAATACCAGACAAAACCCCAAGCCCCAATGACCAACAAAGTCCTAAACTCTAATTCATAAAGTAATTTTCAATTTATAATTTCTAATTTCTATTAAATTTTCAAAGAATTAATGTTTGAAAATTAGTTAATTGGAAATTTAGTGAAAATTGAAAATTAAAAATTAGAAATTATTTACAGCGTTGGATTTTAGTGCTTGGGATTTGTTTGGAACTTGGTGCTTATGATTTGGGATTTTTATTTTTAAAGTTGGTTGGCACTCTTGACATTTGAGTGCTAATTTATTTATTATAAAACATATGGAAGATTTTATTACAGAAAGGCAGAAAAATATTTTGGATTCAGTAATTGAAAATTATATTGAGTTGGCGCATCCCATAAGCTCAAAGTTTTTAGAGGAAATGGCTGATTTTGGTTTTTCTTCGGCAACAATCAGGGCGGAAATGTTTTTACTGACGCAAATGGGATATTTGGAGCAATTCCATATTTCTGCCGGACGCATTCCGAGCGACAGGGGCTACAGATTTTTTGTAGGCAATATAAAAGAAAACAAAAAAGGAATTCCGCAAAAAATTGTTGATTTTTTAAAAGAATTTAAGAACAAAAAGAATCCGGATTTTGATGATTTTGACAATTTAACAAAAGAAATTTCATTTTTTTCAAAAGTTTTCACTTCTTTTTCTTTTCCCGATAAAAAAATTTATTTTGAAAACGGCTGGCAATTTTTAAAAAAAGAGCCGGAATCGGAACAATCAGATTTTTGGAAAGAAATTACTTGCGCAGCCGAGGAAATGGAAGATTTGATAAATAAAATGAAATTTCCGGAAAATTCACCAACAATAATGATTGGCGACGACACGCCGTTTGGAAGCGGCAAGAATTTGAGCTTTATAGGAGCGCCGATAAAATTTGAAGACAGCCGTTGTTTCTTTTATCTTTTGGGGCCGAAAAGAATGGATTATGAAAAAAATCTGGGATTAGCCGAATCAATAATTAAAATTTTCAATTATGGAAGATAATGAAAAAAAAGAGCCGACAAACGGCAACGGCGCAGAAAAAGACATAGAGGGGATTAAAGAAGAATTAAACAAATGCCGAGAAGAAAAAGAGGAAAATTTAAAGGGATGGCAAAGAGAAAGGGCTGATTTTCTTAACTACAAAAAGGAAGAAATCAAAAGAAATGATTTTTTAAAAGATTTTGTCAGCGAGGAAATGCTTTTCAGAATTTTGGCAATTTTAGACGAGTTTGAATTAGCGGAAAACAACGCCTCCGATGATATTAAAAAAAATTGCTGGTTTTCCGGATTTAAACAAATAAAAAAACAATTTGATGATTTTTTAAAGGAATGCCAGGTTGAAGAAATTAAAGTTGAGGGTCAAAAATTTAATCCGGAATTTCACGAAGCAGTGGAGTTTACGGAAAAAGAGGGATGCGCGGCAGGAGAAATAATTGAAACAATAAAAAAAGGTTATACTTTTAAAGAAAAAACACTAAGGCCAGCAAGGGTTAGGGTTTGCAAATAATTAAAACAATTAATTCACCCTCCCAAATTTTTGGCTCGGGCGAATTAAGGTCAAAAATAGCATTAAAATTAAATAAAAATTAACACCCTCGTAAGTTTTGGAAAACCAAAAACTTGGGAGGGTAAAAAACTATGAGCAAAATTTTAGGCATTGATTTAGGAACAGGTTTTTCCGCTATGGCAGTAATGATTGGCGGAGAAGCGAAAATAATTGAAATAAAAGAGGGCACAAGAACCATGCCTTCAATAATTTCCATTACTCCAAAGGGCGAGCGTTTGGTCGGAGTTTTGGCGAAAAGGCAGCAAATTACCAATCCGGAAAATACGGTTTATTCAATTAAGCGTTTGATAGGGCGCAGGTTTAACGAGCCGCAGGTTCAGGAGGATTTAAAACACTTGCCTTATAAGGTCAGGGAAGCTGCTGATGGCGGAGTTGAAATTAAGATGGGAGAAAAATGGTTTAAAGCGCCGGAAATTTCAGCAATGGTTTTGCAAAAATTAAAAACCGACGCTGAGGAAAAATTAGGCGAAAAAATAGAAGAAGCGATTATCACTTGTCCGGCTTATTTTGACGATTCTCAAAGAAAAGCGACAAAAGTTGCCGGGGAAATCGCCGGTTTTAAAGTTAAAAGAGTTATAAACGAGCCGACAGCCGCGGCACTTGCTTATGGGCTAGATAAAAAGAAAAACGAAAAGATAATGGTTTATGATTTTGGAAGCGGAACTTTTGACATTTCAATTTTGGAAATCGGCGAGGACACGATTGAGGTAAGAGGAACCGGCGGAGACAGCCATTTGGGCGGAGATGATTTTGACAAAAAAATAATGGACTGGATTATAAACAAATTCAAACAAGAGCAGGGAATTGATTTATTAAAAGACAGTTTGGCTTTGCAAAGATTAAAAGAGGTTTCGGAAAGGGCAAAAATTGAATTATCAAGCGCCATGGAAACAGAAATAAATTTGCCGTTTATCACTTCCGGAGAAGCAGGGCCCAAACATCTTTTGTACAAATTAACAAGGGCGGAGTTGGAAAATATGACGAGCGATTTTATAAATAAGTCGCTGGAACTGTTAAAACAAACCTTAAAAGATTCAAAAATAGAAATAAAAGACATTGACGAGGTTATTTTGGTCGGTGGACAGACAAGAATGCCCAAAATTCAGGAAGAAGTTAAAAATTTAACTGGTAAAAATCCCAATAAAAGCATTAATCCGGACGAAGTTGTGGCAGTTGGCGCCGCGATTCAAGGTGGAGTTTTAACAGGCGAAGTCAGGGATATTTTATTACTGGATGTTACTCCTTTATCGCTGGGAATTGAAACCTTGGGTGGCGTAAACACTGTTTTAATCCAAAAAAATACTACTATTCCGACATCAAAATCGCAAACCTTTAGCACTGCGGCTGATAATCAAACCTCGGTTGAAATTAATGTTGTTCAGGGCGAAAGGCCAATGGCTAATGACAATAAAAGTTTGGGAAGGTTTATTTTGGACGGGATTGCTCCGTCTCCAAGGGGTTTGCCGCAAATTGACGTTGCTTTTGACATTGACGCCAATGGAATTTTAAATGTGACCGCAAAAGACAAAACAACCGGAAAGTCGCAGACAATCCGAATTGAGGGTTCTAGCGGCATTAACGAAAAAGAAATTGAAAGAATGAAAAAAGAAGCAGAGGTGCATGCGGAAGAAGACAAAAAGAAAAAAGACAGTATTGAACAAAGAAATGTGGCGGAAAATTTGATTTACACGACAGAAAAAACGCTAAAAGAATTTGGCGATAAAATTGAAGAATCTCTTAAAAAAGAAATAACGGCAAAAATTGAAGAATTGAAAAAAGCCAAAGAAAGTGATAATATTGAGGATATTAAAAGGTTGTCTGGCGAAATGTCTTCTTTGGTTCAGAAAATAGGAGAGCAAATTTATAAGCAAAAACAGCAGGGAGAAAGCGGCGGGACAAACGAAGAAAAAGAAAAAAAAGAGCCGGAAGAAGGGGAAATTAAGGAAAATTAAAAGCGTAAAGCGAAAAGTGTAAAACAAAATAATTGCAAAACTAAAAATAACAAACCTAAGTTTTTAGTTTTAAGTTGTAATTTTACGCTTTGCGTTTTGCATTTTTCGTTTATTTTATGAAGGATTATTACAAAATTTTAGGAATTTCAAAAACAGCTTCAGTGGAAGAAATAAAAAAAGCATACAGAAAATTGGCGCATGAATATCATCCTGACAAAGGCGGCGATGAAGCAAAGTTTAAGGAAATCAGCGAGGCCTATCAGGTTCTTTCAGACAAAGAAAAAAGAACTCAGTATGACCAATTTGGAAGGGTTTTTGAGGGTAATATGCCTGGCGGCGCAGGCCAGGGCGGTTTTGGTTTTGAGGGAATGAATTTCGGAGATTTTTGGCAGAATTTTGAAGGCCAGGCCGGAATGAATTTTGATTTTGGGGATATTTTTGAAGATTTTTTTGGTTTTTCGCGGCCCGGACAAAAAGCGAAAAAATCCAAAAAAAAGGGAAACGACATTTCTGTTGATTTGGAAATGAATTTGGAAGATATTTTAAAAGACCAGAAGAAAAAAATTAAAATAAAAAAGTGGGTTGGTTGTTCAAGATGCCAGGGAAGCGGCGCAGAACCGGGTTCAAAAGTAAAAGAGTGTTTTACTTGTAGAGGAACAGGAACGGTTCAGGAAATCAGAAAGATATTTTTAGGCAATATTGTTCGGCAGGTTGTTTGTCCTCAATGCAAAGGCGAGGGCACAATTCCGGAAAAATTCTGTAATGTTTGCGGAGGTGAAGGAAGAACAAAACAAGAGGAAACGATAGAAATTTTTATTCCCAAAGGGGTTGATGCGAATCAGGTTGTTAAAATTTCCGGCAAGGGCGATTCAGGGAGAAGGGGTGGACAAAATGGCGATTTGTACATTAGAATTTTGGTTAAGCCGCATAAAATTTTCAAAAGAAAAGGCGATAATGTTTATTTGAGAGTTTTAATTCCTTTAACAACAGCGGTTTTGGGAGGAGAAATAGCGGTTCCAACTCCAGAAGGCGGTGAAATTGTTTTGAAAATTCCCAGCGGCACTGAATCAGGGAAAATTTTAAGAATTTCTAAAAAAGGAATTCCTCATTTTTCCGGATACGGCGTTGGCGATATGTTTATTGAATTGGAAATCAATGTGCCGAAAAATCTGACAAAAAAACAGAAAGAATTGCTGGAGAAACTGAAAGAAGAAGGAGTATAAGACAGGAAAACCCCAAGCCCCAAAACCCAATACTCAACAAAACCCCAAGTCCTAAATCCCAAAAAGAAATAATTGGGCATTAGGGCTTAGAGCTTTGTTGGTCATTGGGATTTGGTCATTGGGATTTTATCACTTGCCCCGCTAGCTCAATGGTAGAGCAACAGCCTTTTAAGCTGATGGTTGGAGGTTCGAGTCCTCCGCGGGGCATACGAAAAAAACTCAAAGCGCAAAATGCAAAAGTCAAAAGTTAATTTAATCTTATGAATAAACGAGTTTTCATAATTCATGGTTGGGACGGTTATCCTGAGGAGGGTTGGTTTCCGTGGCTGAAACAGGAACTTGAGAATAATGGTTTTTACGTTCAAGTTCCAACAATGCCAGAATCATCTGAACCGAAAATTGAAACCTGGGTTTCATACCTTAATCAAGTTGTCGGCGAAGTTGATGAAAACACATTTTTTGTTGGTCATAGTATTGGTTGTCAAACAATTCTCAGGTATTTAGAAAGTTTACCAGCTGATAAAAAAATTGGCGGCGCGATTTTTGTTGCTGGTTGGTTTACACTTATGGGCTTAGAAACAGAAGAAGAAAAAGAAATTGCTAAGCCGTGGTTGGAAAAGCCGATTGATTTTGAAAAAGTTAAACAGCATACAAAAAACTTTTTTGCCGTTTTTTCTGATAACGATGATGTTGTTCCATTAAACAACAAAGAAATGTTTGAACAAAGATTGGGAGCAAAAACAGCAATTGAGCATCAAAAAGGACACTTTAGAGAAAGCGATGGCGTCAAGGAACTCCCCATAGTTTTGGAATATATTTTGAAAATAGCTTAATAAAGAACTTGTACTCAAAAATTAAAACCCAAGGAGGACTTAAAACCCAAGGAGGACGGACCTCCTTTTTTGATTTTTTGATAATATCCAGCGGCTAACAAAGCACCAAAAAAAACAGACCATGGAGGTCTGTTTTTTTTGGTGTTCTTACAAGATTAACTTGTTCTAGAAATTATGCTAAAATAACAAAAATGGAGGAAAAGGGAGGAGGAGAAACATGGACTGGCAGATGAAGGTAATTATTGCCTTATTCATTATTTTTTTAATTTTGTTGGCTGTATTCGGAGTTATTCTTGCTTTTGCCGGCAACTGGGTGCTAGCGATTGTCTTTTTTATCTCTGTCTTTATTACGGTAGCGTATGTTATTTTAAACAGACCCAAGTAATAAATATATTTTACTATTTTGCTTGGGGTTTTTTAGTTTTCGTAAAAAATTTGTCGCAAATTAAACTCTAAAAATCTTGATTTTTGGGCAAAATTATTCTATAATAAATTCATTAAATAGGCCTTAGGTCTATTTAAAGGGGGAGTATGACATGATTAGTATTTTTCACAAAAGGACTCAACTTTCTGTTTTAAAAACAGGAAAGAAGTACACGCTTTATGAAATTCCTTGCAGTACAAACTTATTGATGGTTGATGGCGACGGAATAACAAAAGGCGATGGGGCTGAGGAAATTGAGATTCCAGGAATTGGAATCTGGAGAACTTTAATGTCCAGCGTTACTTTCCACTACCTGGAAAGTAAGGGAGTAAGAACCCACCTACCGAAAACAGCACAGGACCTCAGTATTTTTGAGGGAATAAATGGCAACGCCGTGGTAATAAGTGAATGCACGCCGATATTAATGGAGGTTGTGGTGCGGCTTCAAATTGTGGAGGGGTCATCTTGCATAAAGAGAAATCAGACACTTGTTCCAGGTCAGCGCCTTCAGGAGCTCATTGTTGAATTTTATTATAAAAGCGACAAAGAGAAAGATCCTTTCCTGGTTGTTGTTGATATCGAGAACGGACCGCGTTTTGAACTCCACGATGCAAAGAAAAAGCTTGGTACTGGCTTCATAAGGGTTCTGTCGCTCAAGGAAATTCCTTGCAGCAGGGAAGAAATGGACTACATACGCGAACAAGCCCTGAAAATTTCTGAGCTTTTGAACAATCCAATACTTAAAAAATATGGGGAGCTGGTTGATTTCAAACTGGAATTCGGTCGAGATATTTGCGGAAAAATAGTTTTGATTGACGCATTTACCTTGGACGAATGCAGGTTTGTTTGTTACTTTGCTACTGGAGAGCCCATGCAGGA
The DNA here is from genome assembly GCA_030689665.1 of bacterium. Classification (GTDB taxonomy): domain Bacteria; phylum Patescibacteriota; class Minisyncoccia; order Minisyncoccales; family JAUYFS01; genus JAUYFS01. The sequence continues at coordinate 246 of JAUYFS010000006.1, read as the reverse complement.
CATAAGCAAAGAAGTTTTCCGGAAGGCAAAAAAAGTAACACCAGAACTCAAAAAAGAAATACTCGGGAACTATAAATGGTTCGCAGAAGCAGTGCAAGAAGCTTTTGCTACCGCATGAGGGAAATATTTTTTTACCCTCTTCTTTTTATTTTAGGCAAAGAAAATGCTAAAATTAGAGAAACTTATGGAAAAACTAGCAAATTTAAGAAAAAAATTTCCCAAATTTGTTTATGAAAAATATGGCTA
>JAUYFS010000009.1 GCA_030689665.1 bacterium | reverse complement strand
GATTTTGGTCATCTACTGTCAATCACCTTATCCCTCACTCAAAATAAAGCGTTTTTTTGCTTCAACTGGTCGTTAAAAAACGACTTTTATTTTTATTCAAATTGCGCTATAATATAAGCATGAACGCAATAATTAAAAAACGTAATTTAGGCCAATTTTTTACCACGAACTCTGACTATATCTTGCAAGGATTTAACGATTTTATAAAAAACAAGGAAGTTTCTGATCCTTTTGCAGGAAATCGAGATTTGTTAAATTGGGCTAAAAATAACAAATGTAAAAAATTTGCAGGTTTTGATTGCGATAAAAATTATGTTGACGAAAAAAATATCTTTCTCAACGATTCCATAAACTCGCCTAAAGATTATAAATTCGTCTGCACTAATCCGCCATATCTTCATAAAAATAAAGCCACAAAAGAAATAAAAGAAAAATTTTTTTCTGGAAAAAATTCCAATTTTGAAGATTTATACCAGGTTTCCATTTCTTCTATTTTAAATTGCGACGAGGGCGTAATTATCGTGCCGTTAAATTTTTTGTGCGCCGAAAATTCAAAAAAAATCAGAGAATTATTTTTCGCGAAATTTGAAATTATAAAATTAAATATTTTTTCAGAACAGGTTTTTGACGATACCACCTATAACGTGATTTCATTTTATTTTAAGAGAAAACAAAAAATATCTGAAAAAAACATTATAGACACGACGATTTATCCCGAAAATAAAAAAATAAAATTAACGCTTGAAAAAAAATCCGGCTGGCAGTTCGGCGGGGATTTTATTTATAAAATAAAAAATGTCAAAAACGATTTGGGTGTTTTCGCCTTACGGAGGATTATTTAAAGTCCGGAGAATATGAAGTGGAAATTGCGCTGCAAAACATCAAAGATAAAAAAATATTAAAAATAAGCGACGACATCAAAAAACTGCTTGAAAAAAATATTTTATTTTTAAGAGCCATAGACAGCAAAAACGGCAAAAAAATCCAACTTGAAGATATAAGAGAATATAAGATAGCTGGTCTTGTCGGAAAAAACACCTCACGAAATATGGCTCATTTAATTTTTAAAAAAGAAGTATCCATTAATGAACAAATAGAGTTAATGAAAAGATTTAACGATGAGTTGTCGGTTAATCGTGAAAAATATTTTTCTTTTTTTCTAACCAATTTCAGAGACAATAATCGCAAAAGAATATCTTTTGACTTGGCTTACAAATTTTTAAACCTTATTTATTATGAAAAAAATTCAAAACAACCTGCATTATTTTGAAATATCAAAAAATAATCAAGAAAAACTGCTTGATGATTTTTATGTCTTTAATGAAAAACACCCTGATTTGAATAAATACATAGAAAACACTAAAGAAATAAAAAATATTTTAATCACCATAAGAACATTGCAAAACAAAAAAGAAAAATCAGCGGTGATAGATAAATATTTTTTAGAATTATCAAAAATTATAAGCGAATTTTCTATTTGCTCTGAATTTGGCTGTTTTATTAATGCTTGCGATAATATTTGGTATTATGTTAAAGACGATTTAGATTTATTAAAGGAAGTCACCCAAAGATATTTTAATAAAAGAGTTTTAAATGAAATGGTTCCTGAAGAATGGGTCCAGGCCATTTTGGATACGAACTCTTCTCGCAAAAAAGGAAAAACAGGAGAAAATAAGTTGATTTCTATTTTTAAAAAGCAAGGATTTAAAGAAGTTTTTGATTGGGATAATTTTTTCAAAACTGATTACTGTGTGGTTAAATTTTCCAAAAAATTCAGCTTGAAAAATGTCCGTAAAAATTTAGATGTAAAAATAAAAACTAAAAAACAAAACAAAACACTTGATTTAATAATTAAAGCAAAAGATAAAATCTTGCTTTGCGAAGCAAAACACCTAAATACTTCTGGCGGCGGGCAAGATAAGCAAATTTCAGAATTAATTGAAATTTTAGGGCTTACCGAAAAAAATGGAATTTCCTATGTTTCGTTTTTGGACGGCAAATATTCTAATATCTTGCTGGGTAAAAACGGACACGGCGACAAAATAACCACGCAAAGAAAAGAAATAAAAAAATTTCTCAAAAACAACCCAAACAATTACTGGGTAAATACCGCTGGTTTTACAAGCCTTATTTCTGGTTTAAAATAAGGAGTTTTGTATTTTAGGCATTCACCCCATTTTTTAATGTTGCGCATTTTCCTTGACTTATTTTTAACAATTTGCTAAATTAAAATAGTAATTTAAGTTATATACATCCCGACTGTTCGGGGTTTGTTTTAATTATTATATATTTGTATGCCGACTGTTAATCAATTAGTCCGCAAAGGGCGGACGACAACCAAAAAGAAAAGCAAGTCACCGGCTATGCAGACAACTCTGGATACTTTGCATAGAAAAAGAAAAAAGCTGCCAAAAGGAGCTTCGTTTAAGCGCGGGGTATGCTTGAAAGTGACAACCACCACGCCTAAAAAGCCGAATTCGGCATTGCGCAAGATTGCCCGCGTCAGATTGTCCAACGGCATGGAGG
>JAUYFS010000029.1 GCA_030689665.1 bacterium | reverse complement strand
CCGACTTGAAACTCTCGGGAGTTTTTGATGGGATAAAAGGTATGATTATTGGCAGACCTTTTGGGTATACTGAAAAAGAATCTTTGGATTTGCAAAATATTATTATAAAAAATATGAGAGATTATAATTTTCCAATATTGTATAATGTTGATATCGGCCACACAGATCCAATTTTAACTATACCTTTAGGGGTAATGTCTAAATTGGATTCTGATAAAAATGAATTTTCAATAATTGAGTCAGGAGTAATTTAAGGAACCTCTGAAAAACTACTAAAAATGCTTTTTGTGAAATCTAGGTTTATCTTAAATACCGGATTCCCGCCTCCGCGGGAATGACAAAAAGAGTGTTTTTTAGACCTTCCTTAAAATATTTGATATTAGCAATTAAAAAAAGTGGCTTAAGAGAGTTCTCTTAAGCCTAATGTTTTTATTGTGGGTTTGTTATGGGGAGAGACGGGTTGGTCCGCGATATAAATATGTGACCTCTCTAACGCTTTTAAGTTCAAGAAGGTTCATAAGGTTGAGTTTTTATATTTTTGAAAATGTGGTATAATAAAAATATGAATACAGTTATTAAAAAACAAAATTTAGGCCAATTTTTCACCACAAATTCAGATTATATTTTGCGGGGATTTGAAAAATTCATAAAAGAAAAAGAAATAACTGATCCTTTTGCGGGAAACCAGGATTTGGTGAACTGGGTAAAAAACAATAATTGCAAAAAAATTACCGGTTTTGATTGTGATAAAAGATATATTGATCAAAAAAATGTTTTTTTAAACGATTCTATAAATTCGCCTAAAAATTATAAATTTGTTTGCACCAATCCGCCATATTTACACAAGAATAAAGCCGAAAAAGAAACCAAGAAAAAGTTTTTTTCAGGAGGCAATTCTGTATTTGAAGATTTATATCAAGTTTCTATTTTTTCTATTTTGAATTGCGAAGAAGGAATTTTAATAGTTCCTTTAAATTTTTTATGCGCTGAAAATTCAAAAAAAATCCGTGTATTATTTTTTGAAAAATTTGAAATAATGAAATTGAATATTTTTTCGGAACAAGTTTTTAACGATACTACTTATAATGTTATTTCGTTTTATTTTAAGAAAAAAAATAAAATATCCGATAAAAATTTAATAAACGCGATTATTTATCCCGAAAATAAAAAAATTGAATTAACGCTTGAAAAAAAATATAATTGGCAATTTGGCGGGGATTTTATCAATCAAATCAAGCAAACTAAAAATTATTTGGGAGTTTTTCGGCTTACGGAAGATTATCTTAAATCAGGAGAATATGAAATTGAAATAGCGCTGCAAAACATCAAAGATAAAAAATCTCTTAATATCAGCAATGATATAAAAAAATCGCTTGAAAAAAATATATTATTTTTAAGGGCGATTGACAGCAAAAATGGCAAAAAAATTCAGCTTGAAGATATTAGAAAATATAAAATAGCCGGTCTGGTAGGCAAAAAGACTTCCCGCAATATGGCTCATTTGATTTTCAAAAAAGAAATATCAATTAATATGCAAATTGAATTAATGGATAAGTTTAATAACGAATTAAACAAAAATCGCATTAAGTATTCTTCTTTTTTCTTAACTAATTTTAGAGACAATAATCGCAAAAGAATTTCGTTTGATCTGGTTTATAAATTTTTAAATTATATTTATTATGAAAATGATCCAAAACAACTTACATTATTTTAAAATTTCTCAAAAAAACTTGGAAAAACCGCTTGATGATTTTTATGTGTTTGAAGAAAAACATCCGGAAATAAAAAAATACATCAACAACGCAAAAGAAATAAAGAATATTTTAATAACCATAAAAACCTTGCAAAATAAAAAAGAAAAATCATCCGTAATTGATAAATATTTTTTAGAGCTATCCAAAATTATCGGCAAATTTTCCAATTGTTCGGAGTTTGCTTGTTTTGTAAATGCTTGCGACAGTATAATCAAAGAAGCTAAAAATGACATAGGATTGCTTAAAAAAATCACTCAAAAATATTTTTCCAAAAGAATGCTTAATGAAATAGTGCCAGAAGAATGGGTGCAGGCGATTTTAGACACTAATTCCTCTCGCAAAAAAGGCAAATGCGGCGAAAATAAACTGCTTTATTTTTTGAAAAAGAAAGAATACGCGGAGGTGTTTAATTGGGAAGATTTCTTAAAAACTGATTTTTGCGCGGTTAAATTTTCCAAAAAATTCAATCTTAAAAATGTTCGTAAAAATTTAGATATAAAAATCAAGGCAAAAAAACAAAATAAAACGCTGGATTTAATCATTAAAGCAAAAGATAAAATTTTTCTTTGCGAGGCAAAGCATTTAAATACTTCCGGCGGCGGGCAAGACAAGCAAATATCAGAGTTGATTGAAATTTTAGGATTGCGCGAGAAAAACAATATATCGTATATTTCTTTTTTGGATGGCAAATATTCAAATATATTGTTAAGCCAAGCCGGTAATGGCGATAAAATAACCACTCAGCGGAAAGAAATAGACAAATGTTTAAAAAATAACCCGAATAATTATTGGGTTAATACCGCCGGTTTTATGCGCTTAATATCTGATTTGAGATAAGCTCATTTGGTTTGAAAATAAAGTAGTGGAAATTTTGGGAAATAGATTTAGTTGCCAAACTTATTATCTCAATATTATTGCAATTGAGTTCCCGAACCGAGTTACCGTTTTTGCCTTTTTC
>JAUYFS010000028.1 GCA_030689665.1 bacterium | reverse complement strand
GAAAACGAAGATAGCGAAAGAATTAAGGCATATTTGAAAAATTTTTTCTAACCTTACCTGTTGCCCAAAAAAATCGCTGGGGGTTTTCAACGGGCGGGCAAAAAGGAATTTTTACGGAAATAAGAACAAAATATTAGAAATTATCAAATCTATAATAATTTGGAAAATAGAATTTATTAAAAAAATTTGGAATTTTTTGATACAATAAAATAACAATTAAATTCACCCTGTTAAATACTGCTTTGCAATAATTTCGCTGAAAGCGAAATTATTTAACAGGGTAAAAAAATATGAAAGGATTTGTCGGGAATATTGAGAAAGACACCTTGGAAAATGAAAATTTTCGCAAGGTGCTTTATACTGCCAAACACAGCCAATTGGTACTGATGTGTTTAAAGCCAGGCGAGGAAATTGGCATGGAAGTCCATCCGGACAATGACCAATTTTTCCGTTTTGAAAAAGGCCGTGGCAAATGCATTATTAATGGCAATGAATATGAGGTTGGAGGTGGTTTTGCTGTAATTGTTCCAGCTGGCGCAGAACACAATGTCATAAATGTGTCTGACACAGATGAATTGAAACTTTATACCATTTATTCCCCGGCGCATCACAAAGACGGAATTGCGCGAATAACAAAAGAAGAAGCAGTGGCAAACGAAGCAGAGTTTGACGGGACAACAACCGAATAAAAAAATCTATTACAATTGCATAAAATTTAAAAATCCTTGACGCTAGGGCGTTTTTTTCGTATAATTTAAGCATAAACCAAGTTTGCTTGGTAAAAAGGAGGTACAAACAAATGACTGAGTGTGAAAAATGCGAAGATTTGGGATGGCCATTTGGCTGTCCTGTTCGCGCAATTAGAAAGAAAAAAGAAGTTTTTTTTCTTTTTGAAAACACAAAAAGGGGAAGTCAGCTTTATAAATTTTGCAAAAACCTTGCAAGCAAAGGCCACGGGGTTTTGTTCCTGAAAACAGATGAAAGGGGAAAACCTCTTTCTAATAACCAAGTCAGCGTCTGGCTTACTTTTAAGACCCTTAGTTTTTTAAATAATCTATAAAACTTTCTTTTTCTTTTTTTCTAAGCCCAAAAATTTATTTTTGGTTTTAGAAAAGAAAATAAATTTACTGGAAAATGAGGGCTATCGTCCCGATTTGCCAAGGCGATAGCTTTTTCAGTTTTTAAGAAAAAATTCGAGGTGTTATAATAAAAAGGAAATTATGAAAAAACAAAATTTAAATAAAGGGAAAATAGTTATTTATAAAACTTCAAAAAATGAAGTGGAGTTGAAAGTTCGTTTTAAAAATGAGTCAGTTTGGCTTAAACAAAATGAAATAGCTTTACTCTTCGGCAAAGAGAGAACAGTTATAACAAAGCATATCAACAAAATTTTTTCAGACAAAGAAGTTGACAAAAAAAGCAATGTGCAAAAAATGCACATTCCAAATTCTGATAAACCGGTGGAATTTTATAGCTTGGATGTGATTTTAGCTGTTGGATATCGTCGGGGGTTAAATTTTTTATTAATTCCCGTTTTTTTTTATTTATTTTTAAGCAAATTTATTTTTTCCAAAGATTTGTCAATTTTTTCTTGAGAAATTTTACCAGATTTTACTGCTTTGAAAATAATTTCAATTGCATCATAAGGCGCTTGTTCGTCGTATTTAGCGCCATTGTTTGAAATTATAAGTAAATTACACCCAGCGTTTATGGCGCGGATTAAGGCATCTTCAAATCCGTAATGTTCTGTGATTGCTCCCATTTGCATATCATCTGAAATAATCACGCCTTCAAATTTTAATTCATTGCGCAAAATATTTTGGAGAAAAAGAGGGGACAGGGTTGCCGGATAATCTGGGTCAATATTTTTATTTATAATATGCGCTGTCATTACCATATCAACGCTGTTATTTTTTATGAGATTTTTGTAGGGAATTAATTCTTCTTGTTTATAGGTGTTGGTGGTATCAACCATTCCCAAATGGCTGTCATTTTGAGAACTGCCATGTCCCGGAAAATGTTTGATTGCCGTTAAAATTTTGTTCGCGCGCTGGCCTTCAATAAAAGCCATTGCTTGTTCTGAAACAATTTCAGGGTCTGCGGAAAAAGAGCGTTCCAATCCGCCAATGACCGGATTTTCCGGATTTACATTCACATCAACAACTGGCGCGAAATTCAGATTAAATCCCAAATCAGCCAATTGTTTTGACAGGGTTTCGGAAATTTGTTTGGTTTCTTCAGAAGTTTTTTTGCCCATTTCCTGCGCGCTGGGAATTTCCGAAAAACCAAGATTTGGCTTTAATCGGTTTATAAACCCGCCTTCAGCGTCAATAGCAACAAATGGGGAATTGTTGGTAAGGGTTTTTAAATTCTGAATAAGTTTTTTGGTTTGTTCGGGGCTAGTAATATTTCTTGGTCTGCTTTTTGAGGGAACATCATAATCAAATAATATCACTCCGCCAAGGTTCAAATTTTTTATTGCTTTTATGATATTAGAATTTTTATTGACTTCAGTTCCTCTGAAGCCAATAATTAGCATCTGTCCGATTTTTTCTTTTAATTTGTCGTCTAATTTGTCGTCGGTTATTTTGTTTTCATTAAAATTTAAAGCAAAATAAGAAAAAATTAATAAAATTATTAAAATCAGAACAGCGATTAAATTTTTTTGGGCGATTTGCATATTTTATTTTTTTTAATTTTAAGTTATTGTATAATAAATTAAGAATTAAATTCACTCTCCAAAATTTTTCAGGGAAAAACTTAGGAAGGCAAGAAACATGGATAAAAAAATAAAAAAAATTTATCGTTCAAGAAAAAAAAGAATGCTTGCTGGAATCTGCGGAGGTTTGGCGGATTATTTTGAGGTTGACCCGACTTTGGCAAGAATAGTTTTTTTATTTTTTCTATTTATGGCTGGTTCAGGACTATTGATTTATTTAATTTTGATTTTTATAGTGCCCTTGGAGCCGGAAGTAAAATCCGCCAGTCGGCGGAAAAAAGAAAAATAAAAAGTTTTCCACAGGTTTTGTTGTTGCAAAATTATTTTTTACCGCAGATAATAAATTAATAAAATAAAAAATAATTTTTTCAAAAAAATTTCACGAAATATTTTACAAATTTTTTTACCACACAAGCATGTGGCGGTAAAGGTCGGTAAAAAATATCGCACTTGAAAATTTACTCAGAATTTTAAAAATATGGCAACAAAAAAAACAAAAACTACCAAGAAGCAAGCCGCAAAAAAGAAAAAAAGATAAAGGCTTTGGATAAATGGCGCCCCGTTTAAAAACAGGGCGTTATTTATTTACGATTTATTCAGTTTAGATTATAATTATTTTAATGGACACAAGGCCGCCGATAAATTTTGAAGAAAAAATATATCAACTTTGGCAAAAGGGCGGTTTTTTTAATCCTGACAAATTAAAAAACGCAAAAAAGAAAGTTTTTTCAATCGCTATTCCTCCGCCAAACGTTACCGGCTTTTTGCATATGGGCCACGCTTTGAATGCTACTATCCAAGATATTATTATCAGAAGAAAAAGAATGCAGGGATTTAAAACATTGTGGGTTCCGGGAATAGACCACGCAAGTATTGCTACTCAAAATGTTGTTGAAAAAAAATTAAGAAAAGAAAACTTAACCAGATTTGATTTAGGAAGAGAAAAATTTATAGAAAAAGCCTGGGAATGGAAAAGAGAATATGGGGATATAATTTTAAATCAATTGAAAAAAATCGGCGTATCCTGCGATTGGTCCAGAGTTAAATTTACCATGGACGATGATTATATTAAGGCGGTTTATTTTGCTTTTTCTCATTATTTTAACAAGGGCTGGATTTACCGAGACAAAAGAGCTATAAATTGGTGTTCAAGATGCAAAACAAGTTTATCTGATTTAGAGCTTGAATATGAGGAAGAAAAAAGCAAACTGATTTTTATCAAATATCCGCTGGCTGACGAAAAGGAAAAATATATTGAGGTTGCGACAACGCGGCCGGAAACAATGTTAGGGGACACTGCTGTTGCCGTAAATCCAAAAGATAAAAGATATAAAGATTTAATCGGCAAAAATGTTTTTTTGCCTTTGGCTAAAAGAGAAATTCCGATTATCACTGATAGGTCGGTTGATTTGAATTTTGGAACTGGCGCTATAAAAGTGACCCCAGCGCATAGCTTGGTTGATTACCAGATTTCTTTAACCCATAAATTAAAAATAATTCAGGTTATTGACGAAAACGGAAGAATGAGTGAAAACGCTCCCAAAGAATTTCAAGGATTAAAAACAGAAGAAGCCAGAGAAAAGGTTTTAGAAAATCTGCAAAAACTGGGTTTGATTTCAAAAATAGAAGAATACGCAAATAAAATTCCAAAATGCGAACGCTGCCACACAAAAATTGAAATAATTCCCTCGGAACAATGGTTTTTAAAAATGGATGAATTGGCAAAGATGGCAATGGAAGCAGTCGCTGATGATAAAATTCACCCTGTTAAATCCCGCAAAGCGGGAATTTCGCCAAAGGCGAAATTATTTAACAGGGTAAATTTTCATCCAAAAAGGTGGGAAAAAATTTATCTTGATTGGCTTAAAAATGTTCATGATTGGTGCATTTCAAGGCAATTATGGTGGGGACAGAGAATGCCGGTTTGGTTTTGCGAGAATGAGAAAAAGAAATTTTTCATTTCTGCGGAAAAACCGAAAAAATGCGCGATTTGCGGAAAATGCAAACCAAAACAATCAACGGATGTTTTTGACACTTGGTTTTCCGCGGCTTTATGGCCGTTTGCGATTTTTGGCTGGCCAAAAGAAACAAAAGATTTAAAGAAATTTTTCCCGACAAATGTTTTAACAACAGCGCGGGACATTATTAATTTGTGGGTTTCTAGAATGGTTTTTTCCTCGCGCGAAATGACCGGAAAAAATCCCTTCGCAGATGTAATAATTTACGCAACGGTTTTAACAAAAGACGGCAAAAGAATGTCAAAATCATTGGGAACAGGAATTGACCCCTTGGAACTAATTGAAAAATATGGGGCTGACGCCATGAGATTGGGTTTGGCCTGGCAGATAACAGATTCGCAAGACATCAGGTTTGATGAAAGCAATATTATTGCTGGCAGAAAATTCTGCACCAAGGTTTGGAATGCGACAAGGTTTATTCTTCAAGGTTTTGGCAATAAAAAAATATCTCTAAAAGCAAAACCAAAGCCAATAACTTCTAACGATAAAAAAATTATGAAAAAACTTGGGGAATTAATAAAATCAACTAACATTGATATGGAGAAATTCGCTTTTGGAAGAGCGATTGAAAGGATTTATCACTTTTTTTGGCATGAGTTTTGCGATATTTACATAGAAAAATCAAAAAAACAAATTCAGGAAGGCAAAAACAAAAAAGAAAACACAGAAAAAATTTTATTCTATGTTTTGTTAAATTCTTTAAAATTATTGCACCCGTTTATTCCATTTATAACAGAAGAAATTTATCAATTATTGCCTCTAAAGGAAAAAAAGTCGCTTATTGTTGAATCTTGGCCAGAGTAATCTTCGTTTTTTGCCAAATTTATTTATAGCCTAGTGGATATATCGAACTAAAGTTCGCTATAATAAAAAAATATGCTGAAATTATATAATACTTTATCGCGCCAAAAAGAAATTTTTAAGCCGCTCAAAGACAAAAAAGTTGGAATGTACACTTGCGGACCGACTGTTTATTGGTACGCGCACATTGGCAATTTTAGAAGTTATATTCTTCCCGATATTTTTAAAAGAGTTTTGATATTTAATGGATACAAAGTTAATCATGTAATGAATTATACCGATGTCGGGCACTTAACTTCAGACGCAGACACAGGAGAGGACAAAATGGAAAAAGGAGCCAGGAGAGAAGGAAAAACAGTTTGGGAAATAGCTGATTTTTACAAAAAAGCTTTTGAAAAAGACGCGGTTGCGTTAAATATTTTAAAACCAAATAAAACCCCGCGAGCCACAGACCATATCAAAGAGCAAATTGAACTCATAAAAATTCTTGAAAAAAAAGGATATACCTACAAAATAAAAGACGGGATTTATTTTGACACCGTTAAATTAAAAGATTACGGAAAATTGGCAAATCTTAATATTGAAAAACTCAAAGCAGGCGCAAGGGTTGAAGTGGTGGAAGGCAAAAAAAATCCTACTGATTTCGTGCTTTGGCCGTTTTCTCCGCAGGACTCAAAGCGTCAAATGGAATGGAATTCGCCATGGGGAATCGGTTTTCCGGGCTGGCATATTGAGTGCAGCGCAATGTCGTCAAAATATCTGGGCAAGCAATTTGATATTCATACTGGCGGGGAAGACCTCATTAGCGTTCATCATACCAATGAAATTGCCCAAAGCGAAGCGGCTTTTGGGAAAAAGCCCTGGGTCAAATATTGGCTTCACGGCGCGTTTTTGACTTTTAAGGGTGAAAAAGTAAGTAAAAGCAAGGGCGGACTAACGACGATTTCCGAGCTAGAAAAAATAGGATTTTCTCCTTTGGATTATCGCTATCTCTGTTTGACAGCTCATTACAGAAAACCTTTGGATTTTTCTCTTGAGGGCTTGGCAAACGCCAGAAATTCACTTCAAAGATTAAAAAATATAATTTCTGAAATCAAAGATGATAAAAAAACAAACAAACAATATTTAAAAAAGTTTGAAAATGCTATCAACGATGATTTAGATATGCCCAAGGCAGTTTCTGTTTTATGGGAATTAATAAGAGATAAAAAAGCAATTGGAAAAATTAAAACCATTGAGAAAATTGATTCAATTTTCGGTTTGGATTTGCTGAAAAAAGAAAAACTGGAAACTCCGGCGACAATTAAAAAACTTTTAGAGCAGAGAGAAATTGAAAAAAATAAAAAAAATTGGGAAGAAGCTGATAAAATCAGGGAAGAGATAAAAAAAATGGGTTATCAGGTGGAAGATACCGATAAGGGGCCAAAAATTAAAAAAATTAACAAATAGATTTATGGAAAATTTCAAAAAAACATTAGAACTGATTTGGAAAGAATTTTTTTACGGCGGACATATGCAATGCGTGGGAACTTTGGCTATTGTTTTGGTCACTGCCATGCTTTTTAAAATAAAAATCACTTGGGATTGTTTGATTATTTGCTATTTAATGTTTTATCCAATGTATTTATACAATCGTTTTAGGGAAATTGAAATTGATTCTTTAACAAATCCAGAGAGGACAAATTATTTAAAATCATATATCAGCAAAACTCCGATTATCATTTTTTTTATTGTTCTGGTCTTGGTTTTTATGATGCTTCGTTTCACTAATTTATTTACAACAATTTTTGGTTTATTATTGTTGTTTTTGGGACTATTTTACAGCGAGGGCGTGAAAAAATTCACAAGATTTATTCCTTTGTTGAAGAATTTTTACGTTGGCGGTTTTTTTGCTGTTTTAGTTATTTTTCCCGCCTTATATTACAATTTTCATTTTAATACCGCGGCTTTAAAATTATCTTTATTTTTATTCTTCATCCTTATATTTTTAAAAGGAATTATTATGCAGATTTTTCTTGATATAAAAGACATAGAAGGCGACGGGCAGGAAGGATTAAAAACCTTGGGAGTTTTAGCAGGTAAAGAGAAAACCATAACTGCCATAAAAATTTTAAATGTTTTTTTGGTTTTGCCAATTATCGTTATTTGCGTTTTGCTCAAAATTTTTCCTTTGGAATTTTTATCGCTTATTTTAGTTGTTCCTCTTGATTTTTATTTGTTGGATTCTTTGAAATATAAAAATTATTTCACCTTCATTGTTGTAAGCGGGATATTTTTGTTTTGGCTGATTTTAATTTATACCGCTAAAATTTTTCTGATATGGTTTTAATAGAATTTGCCATTATTAATAAAGTTTTGGTTTTTGCGATTGATTTATTCGCGATCTGGCTTATTTCTTTGGTTTTTTCAAATAATCCCAAAGGCAGGGTTAATTTGGTTTTTGTGGTGATGTCTTTGTGCATGCTCCTTTGGGTGAATTTCGCTTGGTTTGCCAGATTGGTTATGTATGAAGATATTTCTTTGGCGCTTATTTTTCTTCATATTGCTTGGTTTGTCACACCTTTTTTGTTTACTTTTTTGTATTTTTTAATTGTTTATCTTGTAGAAAAAGAAAACGAATACAAGCTTTTAAACAAATTGGTTATTTGTTTGGGAATAGTTTGTTCAGTTATGGTTACTTTTACCGATTTAGTCATTGTCGGAGCCGCGGTGGTAAGCGACAGTTTATCCATTATTTACGGCGAGGGAATGATGCTTTTTCTGGCAATAGTTTTTATTCTGATTTTAGCAACCCTTTTTCAGCTGATAAAAAATTATCTTATAGGAAATGCGGCAATAAAAAAGAAATTAGTTTATTTTTTAATCGGAGCGCTTTTGTTTTATGTTCTGAACACCACTTTTAACATTGTTTTGCCCTGGGTTTTTGGAATAACGAGATATTATTTTATCGGCGACTATTCCACAATTTTACTTCTTTCTTTTACCGCTTTTGCAATCACAAAAACACAAATGTTCGGAACCAGGGTTGTCTTGACCCAATTGTTGGTTGGCGTGATTACTGCTTTGCTTCTGTTTAATTTTGGAATGGCAGAGACAGATTTTGATTATCTTTTCAGGGGGATTTTGCTTATTGGTTTTGTGGTTGTCGGTTATTTCCTGATAAACAGCACGACAAGAGAATTAAAGGCAAGAGAATTGCTGCTGGAAACGAATAAAAAATTGGAAATAGCCAATGAAAGATTAAAAGAACTGGACAAATCAAAAAGCGAATTTTTAGATATTGCCTCGCATCAATTAAGGACGCCCTTAACCGTGA
>JAUYFS010000027.1 GCA_030689665.1 bacterium | reverse complement strand
AAGCGAGGGCGGGCAAAAATTCCTTCCCCCCAACCCCCATACTTTTTTCCCGCCCGAGCGTTCAGTTTCGGTTCTGCCGCCAGCAGGGCGGCAATCAGTCGGGATTTTGTTCAAAATGAGTTCTGACTTTTTCCAACAAACACCACCAAAGTTTATTTACAACGAAATTTCCCTCGCTCGGGGCTTCGCCCCTCGCTTCGGCGGGCATTTCGGCAAGGTAATTCCACGGATTTTTGAAATCAATCGCCAATTTTCCCGCCGCAAGGCGGCGGTTCACAAACTTTTAAGTTTGTATTGCGGCAAAGCCGCAATGAGCCGATGGTTTTCTTTCGCCTCCCGCCTTCGCTAAAGCTACGGACGGGCAGGTCGGCGAAACACAAAATGAGATTTTAATAAATTGTCGGTGTAAAGCGTTGCCTTTTTATAAAATTAAAAACTTCTAAAACCTATGACTAAATATTTTATCTATTGTCGCAAATCAAGCGAGGACGAGGAAAGACAAATTTTGTCTATTGAGGCCCAGCTCACCGAGTTGAGAGAGTTTGCCAAACAAAATAATCTTTTTGTCGTCAAAGAATATTACGAAAGCAAAACCGCCAAAGAGCCGGGCCGAGAAGTTTTTAATTTTATGATGTCGGAAATTGAAAAAGGCAACGCTTCGGGAATTTTAGCGTGGAATCCCGACAGATTAGCCAGAAATTCAATAGACGGCGGACGAGTGATTTATTTTGTGGACACTGGCAAAATCACCTCGCTAAAATTCCCTACCTTTTGGTTTGAGCCAACCCCACAGGGAAAATTTATGCTTTCCGTTGCTTTTGGACAAGCGAAATATTACACCGACAATTTAAGAGAAAACATTTTGCGGGGAATTAGGCAAAAAATCAGGCGAGGCGAACTTTCGGCAAAAGCCCCGCTCGGATATTTCAACGAGCCGCGACTTCGCACTATTGAACCCGACAAAAAAACTTTTAACAAAGTAAAAGAAGTTTTGCGGGCTTTTGCCACTAGCGAATACACTTTAACAAAAATTCAAAGCAAAATGTTTTCTCTTGGCTTGGTTGGCAAAGACGGGAGACTACCTCATCTTTCCACAATTCAGAAAATTTTGACCAATCCGTTTTACTACGGACATTTTCGCTATCGTGGCGAACTTCATCAAGGAAGCCATAAGCCGATGATTACAAAGAAACTTTTTGACCAAATACAGCAAGCGTTAAAAGACAACGGCAAGCCACGCAAAAAACGGAAAGAGAAAAAGGAATTTTTGTTTTTGAATTTTGCAAGGTGCGGCGAGTGCGGCTATTGCATTACGGCGGACAGAAAAATCAAAAAGAGCGGGCGAGAATATGTTTATTACTTTTGCACCAGAAAAAGCAAAATTCAAAAATGCCAACAAAACCGCTTTTTGCGGGAAGAAAACTTTGCTGAACAGATAAAAGAAAATTGTCAAAAAGTTTCTTTGCCCGATGTTTGGCGAAATAGATTTTTGGATAAATTGAAAGTGTGGGAAAATGAAAATCGCCAAACATCAGACCTTTTCGCTCAAAATCTTAAAAAAGAAATTTCCGCCATTAAAACAAAACTGGAAAGATTAACAGACGCTTATCTTGCGGAAGCGTTGGAACTGGCAGAATATCAGCAAACAAAAAATGCCTTAATGGCGGAAAAGAAAACAAAAGAGGAAAAATTATCTGATTTTGAGCGAAAAGGAAATCATTGGCTCGAACTCACCCGAAACTGGATTTTGGAAGCCAACCAAGCCAAAAATCTTGCTTTGCAAGAAGATTTTTCGGAAATGAAAAATCTTCTCAAAAAAATCGGCTCGAACCGCCGCCTTGCGGCGGAACGGCTGGAAATTGATTTCAAAAAGCCCTTTGATTTACTCGCAAAAATGCCCGCCGAAGCGAGGGGCGAAGCCCCGAGCGAGGCAAATTCCGCTGTAAATAAACTTTGGTGGACCTACGGGGAATCGAACCCCGGATTCGACTATGCCATAGTCGCGTGTTACCGCTATACCATAGGCCCGTCTAATTTATTTTATATGATTTTTATACGACCTGTCCGATGAACATTGAACGCTCTACCTCACCCGCCTAAATTTGGGCTACAAGACCAAATTTGGGCGGGCAATGCTGAGCCAAGGACCCAATATTCAATAAAAATAATTTCTAATTTTAAATTTCTAATTTCTATTAAATTTACAATTAACCAATTTCTAAACCTGTTTGAAAATTAATCCGCCAGCTGGCGGAATTGAAAATTTACTGAAAATTGGAAATTGTAAATTGAAAATTGCCTATTTATGTGGGCAGGGAGGGACTCGAACCCCCGAAGGCGTGAGCCACCTGGTTTACAGCCAGGCCCATTTGACCGCTCTGGAACCTACCCAACATATTATCTTTTTAACAGATTTTAGCGAGTTGTTCAATAAGCGCAAAACGAAAAGCGTAAAGTGAAAAACTCAAAACATAAAATCCAAAGTTCAAAGCTCAAATTATTCCTCCCGCCACTTATTTTTGTTTTCGTCGGCGGGAGAGCTTTATTTGGAATAATTTGGATTTTGGAACAATTTGGGATAATTTATTTTATTAGCTTTTGCTTTTCCTTTCTCCACTCCTCAATTTTCTTATGGTTTCCGGATAATAAAACTTTGGGAACTGACAAAATCATTGGCCTTGCCCGCCTAAATTTTCCTTTGGAATAAAATTTTGGCGGGCGAGTGTATTGAGGATATTCAGTAAAAGTTCCCTCTTTTTTCAACAATCTCTCGCCTATTAAGTTTTCTGATTTTCCGACAATTTTTGGAATTAACCTTGAAACTGACTCAATGATTGCCATTGCCGGAATTTCTCCGCCCATCAAAACAAAATCGCCAATTGAAATAACTTCGTCAACAAACTTTAAAACTCTTTCATCAATTCCTTCATAGCGTCCGCAAATAATTATAATCTGGCTGAATTTTGTTAAATTATAAGCGGATTTCTGATTAAATTTTTTCCCGCGCGGACTTAATAAAATTATTCTGCTTTTTTTCCCTTTGTTTTTTATTTTTTTTATCGCTTTATAAATCGGCTCAACCATTATTACCATTCCCCTTCCGCCTCCGAATGGCTTGTCGTCAATTTTTCTGCGCTTGTCTTTTGTAAAATCCCTTAAATTGTGAATTTTAATCTTCAAAAGCTTTTTATTTTGAGCTCTTTTTATTATTGATTCTTTCAAAAAACCTGCAAAAATATCCGGAAAAATTGTTATGATGTCAAATTGAATCATTTGGTATATTGTAATATGTTTTTGGTTCTTAAAACAACATTGTCCCCGACAAGTCGGGGACAATGTTGTTTTAAAATAATTTTTAAACTTAGAGTTTAAAATCTCCCATATCTCTTTCCGAGGTTCTTGGCCTTCTTAAGCTTCCTGCTGGTTCCTCAATTTTAAGATTAACTCGCGCCTTGTTTTTAAGGCCGATAATTCTGACCAAGCTCCTGATAGCTTTTATGGTAGAACCCAGTTTCCCGATAACCTGGCCCATATCTTCCGGGTGGACTTTTAGGTTTAAAAGAACGCCCATTTCATCAACAGTGCGGTCAACCTTAACATCATCAGGATGGTTTACTAAAGCTTTTATAATAAACTCAAGAAATTCTCTATCTGTTTGTTCAGCCATAATTTTCCGTAAATTCTTGTATTTTCTTGATTTTCTGACGACCTTTCGATTCTCGCTTAAAGAATCTTCTATTGTTTTATTTTAACCTATTTTTCCGAAATTTGTCAACCAAAAATGTTTCTTTTGCTGGATTTGGATTATAATATCCTTGAACATTATGGAAAATAAAGAAATATCTAAAACCTGCCTAGAATTAGCCAGAAAGTCAGTTGAAAATTATTTGAAAGAAAAAACCTTGCTTAAAATTCCTGAGGCAACGCCTGATTTTTTATTAGAAAACAAAAAAGGCGTTTTTGTTTCCATTTTCAAAAAACATAATAATGAATTAAGGGGTTGCATAGGAACTTTTAAAGCAATTAGAGAAAATATTGCCGAAGAAATAATACACAATTCCCTGTCATCTGCTTTTGACGACCCGAGGTTTTTACCTTTGAAAAATGAGGAATTAGACGAAATTTATTTTGAAGTATCTATTTTGGAAGAACCAAAACCAGTTAAAAATTTTGACGAGCTAAACCCAGATATTTTTGGCATTATCGCGCGCTCGGAAAACGGAAAACAAGCGCTTTTACTGCCAGATATAAAAGGAATAACAACAAAAGAAGAGCAATTATCTGCTATTTGCCAAAAAGCCGGAATAAATCCTGAGGAAGAAAAAATAAACCTGCTTAAATTTAAAATAGAAAAATTTTCTGAACAATAAAACCATGTTTGTATATGAAATAGCGCCCTTAATAAAAATTAGAAAACAGGAAGAAAAAACATTTTTTTATTATGGAAACGAAAAATTGGAAATCGGAGCGCTGGTAATGATAAATTTCAAAAATCGCATTATTAACGGCATTGTTTTGGAAAGCAAGCCATTATTTGAAAAAAAACTGGAACTGAAAAAATCTGATTTCTCCACAAAAAAAATTTTAAAGGCAATAAGCAGGAAACCGATAATTTTTGACTGGCAAATAAAATTAGCAAGGTGGATTTCTGATTATTATATTCACCCTTTCGGCGATTCCCTAAAATTATTTGTTCCAAAATCGCTAATAAAAAAGAGAAAAGAGATAAATTTGAAGCCAATAGATGCTAATACGGAAAAAAACAAGAAAAATGAAGAAATAAATTTTGTTTTCGGAGAAAAAAAAGCCAGGTGGAAAAAATATCTAGGCCTGATAAAAAAACGAGAAAATAAAATTTTCATTTTATTCCCGGAAATAATCCAATTAAAAGAATTTGAAGATTTTATAAAATCCAAAATCAAAAACCTGGACCTGATTTGTTTTTCAAGTAAAATTGCTTCCAAAAAAGAGCTTGAAATCTGGGAAAAAACAAGAAATAGCGACTTTGACCTAATAATCGGAACCCGCTCCGCTATTTTTTTGCCCTTCAATAAAATTGACTTGTTCATAATAGACGAAGAGGAAAATTCCTCTTATAAGTCCTGGGATATGCAGCCAAGATACGACAGCCGAACGGTTATGGAAAAACTGTCAAATATGGAAAAAATCAGCTTAATAAAAGGGTTTGAAATTCCGAATTTAAGAACTTTTTCATTTTTAAAACAAAAAGGATTGCCAGGGCCTAAAAAAATGAAATTCCCCATGATAAATATAATTGAAACCAAAAAAAGCGAAAATTTTTTAAGCGAAAAAGTTGCTAATTTGATAAAAACAAACAAAAATAAAAGTTTTGTGCTTTTCGTTAATAGAAAGGGCCTGGCGCCAGCTGTTTTTTGCAGGGACTGCGGTTATTCTTTAAAATGCCCTATTTGCCAATTAAATTTAGTTCTGACAAATAATGTCCTCCGTTGCAATCATTGTTCTTTTACGAAAAAAATTGATGAAATATGCCCAAAATGCGGCAGTTGGAGATTAAAAAATATTGGATTCGGCGCGGAAAAAATAAAAAAAGAACTTGAAGAAATAACAGAAAAAGAAAAAATTGAAATTTTTGACACTTTTAATCTGCCCCAAAACGAAGAACAGGAAAAAATTATAAAAAAATTCAACAACTCGGAAATAAAATACCTGATAGCCACACCCCTGATTTTGAAATTCCCCTTCAAGGCTGATTTTGGAATAATTGTTTCCGCAGAACAATTTTTAAATTTTCCGGAGTTTCAAATATACGAAAAAAATATCCAAAGATTTTTAAAATTTGGCCAAAAGATAAAAAGTCTTTTTATCCAAACATTGGATGAAAAAAATCCTTTTTTTGATTTTTGGCAAAAATCCTCAATTGAAAAATTTTATGAACAAGAATCAGATTACAGGAAAAAATTTTCATACCCGCCCTTTGGCGAATTGGTCAAAATTATAAACACTGATATAAACGAATTAAGAAATAAAAAAAACCTGTATGATTTTGTCAGAGAGTTTAAAAAAACAACGGCAAACAGAGAAAATTATGAAATTTTAGGCCCAAATCCCTGTTTTCTTACCAAGATAAAAAATAAATTCTGCTGGAATGTTGTTATAAAAATCAAAAAAAACCCGGAAATTATAAAAAAAGAATTGTTTAAAACAATTCCGGAAAATTTTATAGTTGATGTTGACCCTGAAACCTTATTGTAGTTTCTTCAAAAAACTCTTGCGGTGTATTGGACAAAAACCGTTGTTTTTTATGGAATCAAAATGCTCCTGGGTTCCATAACCCTTGTTTTTAAAAAATGAAAACTGGGGAAATTTTTTATGGAATTTTCTCATCATCTCGTCTCTTTTAACTTTGGCAATAATGGAAGCCAAAGAACAAGAAAAAATTTTGTCATCAGCTTTTATAATTGATTTATAAGGCAACACAATTTGAAATTTTGTGTTTCCGTCAATAATTAAAAAATCTATTTTCTTTTTTTCATTAAAAACCTGTAAAAGTTTTTTTACGCCCAATTTAAACGCCTCCAAGATATTTATTTCGTCTATAATTTTATTTGATATTTTTGTTATTTCCCAATGCACTAAGGGATGGATTGAGGCGATTTTAAAAATATCTTCCCTCTTTTTAGGCGTTAATTTCTTTGAGTCCCTTACCAACTTGACCCAGTTTTCTTTTTTAAAATTGAATCTTTTGTCCAAAACAACGCCGCCTAAAACCAAGGAACCGGCAACAGAACCCCTGCCAACTTCATCAATAAAAAGGACTTTTTTATATCCCTTTTTCCAAAGAAATTTTTCACAAATACCAAACTTGAAGCTTTTTTTTGTTTCTATTTTCAAATTTTTATGTGGACGATGCAAGGTTCAAAGGTGTTGCCCGAAGGCGGTGCATTCCTTCGGAACGCGCGGGAAGTAGGTTCTCGCCACAACATCCTCAATATAAATTTAGTATCTTAAATGTGGACGATGTAGGGCTCGAACCTACGACCTTCTCGGCTTGCCCCGTCAAATTTTGGAAGTTTTGTGGGCGACTCAGGACTCGAACCTGAGACCCTCTCGGGCTTGCCCGCCCTTTTTTTGCTTGTGCGCACTGAGGGGATTGAACCCCCGACCTACTCGGTGTAAACGAGTCGCTCTACCACTGAGCTAAGCGCGCATAAAGTGTGGCGGGTGAATAAACGAGATGCTCTACCAACTGAGCTAGTCGCCCAAAATTGACGGGGTGAATAAACGAGTGCTCTACTCCCGAAAAATAATAAATTTCCAATTTATATATTTTTCGCGGATCCTCGATCCCGACTTTTTCGGGATCGGGACAGCCGAGCTAATCGTCCGATGAAAAAGAGCCAGAGAGGAGATTCGAACTCCTGACCTACGGTTTACAAAACCGTTGCTCTACCAGCTGAGCTACTCTGGCGCGTTACTTTCTTTTTAGAATGTTTTTTATATCTTTCCAATAGTTGCTGTCTTTGAACTTTTCTTCCTGTTTTTCTTTCAAATAATTCATTTCTTTGTTTTCTTTTTTATCCTTTTTTAAAATAATAAACAAAGAATTTAGCGCTTTAGCGACTAAAATTCCGGCATTTTCGCTGATTTTATCAATATCCGGTTTTTTAACAAAACTTAAAACCGAAACAATTTCCGTTCTTAAATCTCCTATTTCCGAGTTTCCAACCTTTTTAATTCCAGAGAATTTTGAATTTACAAAATAAATAAAAATAGCCCAACCGACTAAAGCAATAATCCCTAAAAAAATTAAAATATCAACCATAAATTTTAACCGTCTTTTTAAATTTGAAAACGGACAAATCTTTTTACAACGATATTCTCGCCCAATTTCGCTATTTTTTCTTTCACGATATCCTTTATTTTTTTATCTTGGTCTTTGATAAAATCCTGTTCATTTAAGCAAACTTCCTCAAAAAATTTTTCCACTTTACCTTCAATAATCTTTTCCATTACCTCTTTGGGTTTTTTGTCTTTTTTCATTTGGTCCAAATAAATTTCTCTTTCTTTATCAAGAATATCCTGCGAAACATCTTGAGGAGAAATATAAATCGGGTTCATCGCGGCGATTTGCATGCAAATATCGTGCGCCAAGGCCTGAAATTCCTCTAATTTGGCGACAAAATCCGTTTCTGAACGCAAATCCAGAAGAACGCCGACTTTTTTATTTGTGTGAATATAGCTGGTGATAATCCCCTGTTCCGTTGTTCTTTCGCTTTTTTTAATGGCAACTTTTTCGCCCCATTTTCGCAGAATTTCTTTTGCTTTTTCCATAGACCCATCCGCCTCTTTCAGCGCTTTTTTGCACTCCATAATAGAAACTCCTGTTTCTTCTCTGAGAACTTTTATTTTTTCCAACATATTTTATTTATTAATTCCTTTTTTTATCTGGTCCACAATAAATTTCACTGACGAATAGGCGTCATTATTTGCTGGAATCGGATAATCAATCAAACTAGGGTCTTGGTCTGTATCAATAATAGAAATAACAGGAATCCCTCTTTTCTTTGATTCATTAACTGCAATTTCGTCCTTTTTGGCGTCTAAAACAATAACTGCATCCGGAATGTTAGTCATTTCTTTAATTCCGCCAAATTTTTCATTCAAGTCGCTTATCTCCCTGTCAATATCTGCCTTTTCTTTTTTTGTGTATTTTTCGTAATAACCCTCTTCTCTCTTTTTTTCCAAACCTTTTAAATAATTTATCCTTTTCAAAAGTTCCGGAAAATTAGTAAAAGTGCCTCCAAGCCATCTGTTTTTCACGAAGAAAAATCCGCCAGCCGCGGCTAAATCTTCCGTCAGGTTTTTTATATGGATTCTTGTGCCCACGACTAAAATTTTTTTGTTTTCTTTAATCAAATTGTTAAGAAATTTTATCGCTTCATTAAGACCTTCCATTGTTTTTTTGGAATCTATAATATAAATCATGTTTTTTATTCCAAAAACATAGGGCTTCATTTTGGGATGAAGCCTTGAAACATCGTGGCCAAAAAAAACTCCTGCGTCTGACATTTGTTTTTCCAGGTCGTTATCGTCTATTTCACTGATTTTTTCTTCTTTTTTTTCTAACATATCCGTAAAAATTTATGACAAGAAAAATATAACATAATTCAAAAAAAATGGCAAACCAAAATCGCCTATTTATTTTAATTCGCTTTTAAGAAAATCGGTTATTTTGCCCAAATCTCCGCTTAAAATACCTTCAATGCCGCGCCAGCTTTTTGTCGCCCTGTGGTCGGTAATTCGGTCTTGAGGAAAATTATAGGTCCTGATTTTTTCCGACCTCTCGGCTGTTTTTATCTGCTCTTTTCTTTTTTCCTGAATTTGCGAGGACGCTTCCTCAATGTTTTTTTGGTACAAACGGATTTCCAGCAATTTTAGCGCGTTTCCCCTGTTTGCCAATTGGGTTCTTTGGTTTTGGGAAGTAACAACCAATCCTGTCGGAATATGGGTAATTCTTATGGCGCTTTCCCTTTTATTTACATATTGGCCGCCCGGACCAGATGCCCTGTAAGTGTCTATCCTCAAATCATCAGGCCTTATTTTAATCTCTGTTTTTTTCGGCTTTGGCAAAACCGCGACCGTGGCGGTTGAAGTGTGAATTCTTCCGCTTTTTTCGGTTGTCGGAATCCTTTGCACTCTGTGAACCCCGCCTTCAAACTTTAAATCGTCAAAAGAATTTCCCCCTGAAATCTGAAATATAATTTCCTTGAACCCTTTTAAATCCGTTTTGCTGGAATCAATAATTTCAACCCGCCAATTTTTTTTGGAAGCGTATGAATTATACATTCCAAATAAATCTCCGGCAAAAAGAGCCGCTTCTTCTCCCCCGGTTCCCGCTCTAATTTCAATTATGGTGGTGTTAATTTCCTCGTCGTCTTCCTCGCCTGATAAAATTTTTTTTAATTTTTTTTCTTCCCGTTCTTTTAATTCTTCCAAATTTTTTAAATCTGCTGCTGCCAAAGCCATTAATTCAGCGTCTTTTTCGTTTTTTAATAAATCCTGATTTTCTTTAATTTCCTTGTTTATTTTTTCAATTTTTTCATAGCTGTTTATAATTTTTTCCAAAAAAACTTTTCTTTTGGAAATTTCCTCGCTTTTTGACCAATCTGAAAAAAGCTCAGGATCGCTGAGCTCTTTCATTATTTTCTCATATTCTTTTCTAAATTCTTCAATTTCCATTTTTAGGGTTTGGTTTTATTTCTTTGCCTTTGATTTTTCTTTATTTTTTGATTTTTTCTGGGACAAAACTTCTTTTTGGGCTAATTTTTTCTTGAATTTTTCAACCTTGCCCATTTTGTCAATAATTTTTTCCTTTCCCGTGTAAAATGGATGGCATTGCGAGCAAATTTCTGTTTCCATCAGTTCTTTTGTTGAACCAACAATAAAAACAGCTCCGCAAGCGCAGCGAATAGTTGATTTTGGAAAATATTTCGGATGAATATCTTTTTTCATTTTTATTAAATTACTATTAAATTACTTATAAAAAATCATATCATAAAAAGAGGTGAAAAACAAGTAAAAATTGGTAAATTTCTAATTTCTAATTTTTCCCGACTTGTCGGGATCCCGCCTACTTCCCGTCTTACGGAATCCCGCCGACTAAAACAAGAAATAAGTGGCGGGACAAAATAAAATATATGTGGCGGGACAATTTCTATTAAATTTACAATTCCGCCAGCTGGCGGAATTGTAAATTTACTGAAAATTAGAAATTGCTCGCCTCGCTTCACGGGCGAAGCGGGAAAATTGAAAATTGGGTTTCGGTATTGCTCAATACTGTTCAATCGCCTCAATTTCTTTCTCATACTTTTTGGTTAAGGCAATAACACTATCTCCGTAAAATCGATATCTGGCATTTGTTGAGCCGGAAAAATAAATCATTGCCGCTTTCCATTCTGCCGTATAATTTTGTTTTTTTGCTCCATAATCGCTGAGATAAAGCGCTGCTGCCATAAAAGCGTCTTTAACCTTCCAAGGATTTGCTTTATAGCCCAAAATTTTTTCCAAACGGTCTTTATACAAAGCCCAAGTGGCCGGAATAAATTGGGCTGGACCCATTGCTCCTCCCCAACCAAAAGACATTGGACAGGAAACCGGCGTTTCATAAGAATTAACACCCAGTTCTTTTGTAATTTGGAGAAAATAAGGGACATCTCTTTTGGGATTCATTACTTTGGAAACCGAATTTCCAGAAGTTATCTTTGTCCCTGCTCCGGTTTTAGAATCTTTTAAATAGCACTGCCCGACGTTTTTCCCAATATTGGATTCTTGGGTTAAAACAGCTAGTAAAAAAGCGGGCCTGACTCCGGTTAAAGAAGAAACAAACTTGGCCATTTCCACCGCCTCGCCGAATGTCGGAGCTTCTGCAACTCCAATAATATCAAAAATCCTTGTTCTAATTTCAGCCGCTTTTTGTTTGGTTATTGCCAAATTTTGCTGGTAAACCTCTTCTCTGCCCTTTGTTTCTTTTAAAACTACCTCCTGTTCTGTTTTTATTTTTGACGCTTCTTCTTTTTGAAGTTTAGTTATTATTAAAACTTTTTCCAAATCATCTTTTTCTCCTTCCATTTTGTCTTTTTGTTCCTCTAAAGAAAGTTTTAGGTCTTTTATTTTATTCAATGTTTCATAAGTCCTGACATTTATTTTTTCCAAAGCAACCATATTTCTAAAAAAACTCGCTATTGTATCCTCGGCCAAAAAAATCTCGGTAATTGTTTTTTTGTCTTCGCTGGCAATAACCCTTAACAAAGCCGCCAATTGCTCCCGTTGTTCCCCCACTTGTTTTTCAGTTTCAGTTATTGACTCGCCCGTGTCTTTTATTTGCAGGTTTAAATCTTTTATCATCACATTGCTTTTCTTTATTTCAACGTCTAATTTGCTGATTTTCTGTTTTAAAGAGGAAATTTTGTTTGCCAAGGTGTTTTTTTCCTGCTGGGTTTTTTCTATCTTTATTTCCCAATCAGAAACCTCTTTTTCATATCTTGCCAATAGTTCTTTGCATTCTTCCATTGTTTGGCATTCAATTTCGCCATTTTGAGCGCTCAAAAATCCGGCATTAAAAACAAAAAAAAGCGCAAAAACAAAAAGAAGAAAAGGCAATAAAAAAGCTTTTCTTCTGAAAACAAAAGCTTGGATATCTTTTGTTTGTTCTTGACTCATGTTTTTATATTTTTTTATATTAATCTACGGACTTGTCCGTAGATACGATAAGTATTTGGCGAGCCGTAGGCGAGCGGAAAAAAATACATAAATCATAAAATTTTGTCTTGCAAAATTTTGGTCCGTAAGGACTACGGGCTATGCCCATTGATTTCTATTTTTCAGTATTTTCTGTTTCTTCCGTTGCTTCCGGTTCTCTTGGTTTTTCTTCTTCTTTAACCTCTGCCTCAATCGGTTTTTCCAATTCTTCCTCAACCGAAGTAACGGCTGAAATGTAAGCAATAACGTCTTTTTTGTTCCTCAAAATTTCAGCTCCTTCAGGAAAATCTATGCTCCCAACCAAAATTTCGTCGCCAATATTCTCCAACTTTCCGACATTTATAACAATGTGCTTCGGAATAAGATTAGGCAAAACCTTAATATCTATTGATTGAAGGTCTTTGATTAAAGTGCCTCCAAAATTCTTTACAGCCGGCGCTTCGCCTTCAAAAATAAGCGGCACCGTTGCCTCAATTTTTTTGTTCATCGGCACCTGATAAAAATCAACATGAACCACGCTTCCGCTCACCGGGTCCCTCTGGATTTCTTTGATAATTACCGGAAAAGTTTTTCCGTCTATATCCAAATCAAACAAAGAGCTTCCTTCCGTTTCTCTTAAAACATTCATAAATTCTTTATAATCAACGCTTATCGGAGCGTTTTTAATTTCCGCGCCATAGCAAACCGCAGGAATTTTTTCTTCCTTTCTGATTTGCGAAATTCCTTTTCCGATTTCTTTTCTTGTTTTTGCCGATAATTTCGTCATTTTTGCCAATTATAAATTATTCCTCAATTTTTATTATTTGAACCGGACAGATATTAACCGCGTCTTGCAAACAATCAAGTTCTTTTATTTCCAATTCATATTTTCCGTCGCTTCTTTTTACTCCGTTTTTAAGTGTCACCCGCCTTTCCTCGTCCATTTCAAAAAACTTTGAACAAACCGCGGTACAGCCGGCGCATCCGATACATTTGTTTTTTTCGTGTACAACTTTCATATTTTTACCCTCCCAGGTTTTTGGTTTTCCCAAAAACCGTGAAGGTGTTAATTTTTTTACCCTCCAAAACTAAAAATTTGGGAGGGTGAATTTATTTTTACTGTTGAAAATTTTTATTTTTTCTTCAACTTTTTTTTCTATATTTTTTTTGACATCAGCCAAACAAGAATAGGGTTTGAATTCTTCCAGATTGTTTTTGAAAGCTTTTTCCAACCCTTTTCTCCAAATCAGCCGCAGCTCTGAATTTATATTTATTTTTACTATTCCTGAATTTATCGCTTTTTTTATGTCATTTTCAGCCACTCCGGAACCGGCGTGAAGAACTAAAAAGGCATTAGTTTTTTGCCTTATTTTTTTTAGCCGTTCAAAATCAATTCCTGGTTCATTGGGATAAATTCCGTGGATTGTGCCGACAGAAACAGCCAAACTGTCAATTTTGCTTTGTTTCACAAAATCTTTTACAGCCGAAATTTCTGTTAATTTTCCCATTTTGGGCAAATTTTTGCGCAAACCGGAATTTCCGCCTATCGTTCCCAGCTCACCCTCTAAAATCGCTTTAGAATTTACAATTCTTCTGATTTTTTTCAGCAATTCAATGTTTTTTTTGATTGGCAGCTTGCTTCCATCAAAATGAATTGCGTCATATCCGCTTTCAACTGCCTTTTTAATATAGCTTAAATTTGAACCGTGGTCAAGGTTTAAAAAAACCGGAATATTGAATTTTTTTCTGTAATAATCCCTTAAAAAAATTGCTTGTTCCATTCCAAAAAAATTTGCCTCGCCTTCCGAGGTTCCCAAAATAACAGGCGATTTTGATTTTTTGGCTGCTTCCATTATTGCCTCGAAAACTTCAATCGTGGAAAAATTGAACTGGCCTATTGCCCATCCCTGTTTTTGCGCTTTTTTCAAATAAAATTTCAATGGTTTCATTTTGTTTTTTAAATTATGAAATTATGAGCTCCAATTTTCTGAACACAATCAAGAGAATTTTTAAGCCCTAATTTAAGCGCCTGTCCTGTATTTTTAGTTTTGATAAATCCAGCCAAAAACCCGCTGCCAAGAGCATCTCCCGCGCCCGTGCTGTCTTTTACCTCAACATTTGGCGGAATTAAGGTATAAACTGAATTATCGGTTCCCAAAACTCTGATTTCTTTTTCGCCATCAGTAATTATTAAAATTCCTTTAAAAAATTCTCTGATTAAAAAAAGCTGCTCTATTCCTTCAAGTTTCTTTTGGCCCAAAAGAATAAGAAATTCATTTTTATTCAAAAGCAAAATATTAGTTTTTTCCAGAATTTTTTTAAGTTCGTTTTTTTTGTTTTTCAAAATTTCAATATGAGGATTGATAAAAACTTTAATTTTGTTTTGGCTGGCTAAATTGACAACTTTTTTCAAAAAATCAAAATTAATTAAAGGCGCCAAATAAAACCATTTGGCTTTTGTCCGCCAGCTGGCGGATTGGATTTTAGAAATATCGCTAAGAGTTATTTTTTTTGAAGCGTCGCAATAATTAAAAATGGTTCTTTCTTTTTGAGGAGAAAAAATCACTGACATATTTGTTTGAGAACCAACTATTTTTTTTACAAATCTGCAATCAACTTTCTTTTCTTTCAATTCCTTGATAATTTCTCCTCCCAAAACATCATTTCCAACACTGCCGCAATAAGCTGTTTTCAGATTTCGTTTCGCAAAAGTAATTGCTGTGTTCATTCCGCCGCCGCCGGAAAAAATCTCAATTTTTTCCAAGTTTATTTTTTCGCCCAAAGGAATTTGAAAAAAACCCTTTTTCAAAAAGTTGCCTAATTTTTTATCTTTTAAAAAAATATCAAATGTGGCTGAACCAAAAGTTATAACATCAAACATATTATTTTTGTTTATTTTATTTTCCTACAAACCAAAACAAAAATCAA
>JAUYFS010000016.1 GCA_030689665.1 bacterium | reverse complement strand
ATGGCTTCTAGAATATAAAAAAGCAAAAAAGCCGTTCCTTGTCCCAAGAATTTTTGACTTTTATCTTCATAAAGCGCGGCTTCGTCAAAAATTGACTGTAAAGGAAGAATTGTTTGGTAATGAGATGTTATAACAGCGTTTTTTGTTATGAGCATATCCAGTTCTCTGGGCTTGGTTTCTCTTTTCGCTTTGTCAAAAACAGGGTAATAAATGACTAAATAAAGATAATTTTTGTTAAAAAGCTTAACTTGAGGAAAAAAAGACGGCGGGATAATTTCAGAAAGCACAACCGGATGAAATTTAAAATTGGTTCTTAAAAACTTGACGTCGTTTTCGTCCGGTTGCTGAATATCTATCCAGGTTATGTTTTTGTATTTTATTTCCTTGCGCATCTTATTTTTTTTAATTATTTTATTTTATGAAAGTTTTACATTTAAGGCAATAGGGGAGCAGTGGAAAACCACAAAATTTCAAATCCCAAATCCCAATATTCAACAAAACCCCAAGTCCCAAATTCTGAATAATTTTCAATTTTCAGTAAATTTTCAATGAATCAATTTTCAAACTTTTGAGCTTTGACTTGTACTTTTGACATTTGATATTTGACATTTGACTTATTATTTTGCGCTTTTCGTTTTTCGCTTTGCGTTTTTTTTGTTTTGCGCTTCTTTTTTCATGTTATAATAAGCCAATGATTACCAAGAGTTTCAAACAAAAACCGGATAAATTATTATTAGCGGTTTCCGGAATTTTAATTGTTCTGGGAATTATTTTTTTGATAACCGTTTCTACCCCTTATTCCTTGAATAAATTCAACGAGCCGTTTTATTTTTTTAAACATCAGCTTTTTTACGGCTTAACCTTTGGTTTGATATTTATTTTCATTATTTATAAAATGGATTTTAAATTAATCAAAAAGTTAAGCCTTTATTTTTTTATTTTAAGCTTGTTTTTTGTTTTTCTTACGGTTATTCCCGGCTTGAGCGATTCTTGGTGGGGCGCTTCAAGGTGGATTAATTTGGGTCTGTTTTCTTTTCAGCCGACAGAATTTCTAAAGGTTTTTTTTATTATTTATTTTGCAGCTTGGCTTTCTGAAAGGCAAAAAACTAAAAGTTGGAGCGATAAAAAACAAATAAAAGAGATTTTTTTGCCTTTTCTGTTTTTAATGGGCGCGCTCTCGGTCCTTTTATATCTTCAGCCGGATATCGGCACCTTGGGCGTGATTGTTTTAACAGGATTATCAATGTATTTTATTTCCGGCACCCCGAAATACCAGGCAATCCTGCTGATTGTTTTGGGATTTATTTTTTTATTTTCAATAATTCAAGCGGGCTACAGGTCAGACAGGATTGCGGTTCTTTTTAATCCGGATTTAGACCCAATGGGAGCCGGATATCAAATGAAACAAATAAGAATTGCGGTTGGGTCCGGCGGACTTTTGGGAATTGAGGGCGATTTGAGTTTGGGTTTAAGCAGACAAAAATTCGGATTTATTCCAAATCCGACAAGCGACTCAATTTTTGCGATTTATGCCGAAGAAGTGGGTTTTGTCGGTTGTTTGTTTTTAATTGGCTTGTATCTGATTTTTGTTTTTAAGGGTTTTTTGATAAGCAAAAAATTATCAAAAGAAGACAGTTTTCTTTCTTTGGCTGTTTTTGGAATTACTTTTTGGATAGGAATCCAGTCATTTATAAATATCGGGGCAATTACCGGAATTTTGCCGCTAACCGGAATTCCTCTTGTTTTTATAAGTTATGGAAGTTCTTCTTTATTAAGCAGTTTTATCGGCTTGGGTATTTTAATAAAAGCATCATCAATGATAAAATCATAAATAATTAATAAATTGCCATGAAAAAAATTGTTTTTACCGGAGGGGGAAGCGGGGGACATATTTTTCCGTTAATAGCGGTTGCCAGAGAAATGAGGGTTTTGGCAGGAGAGATTAAATTGATTTATGTGGGCCCGATAACCCAATCAGACAAAATTTTTTTAGAAGGCGAAGGGTTTGAAATTTGTCCGATTTTCAGCGGAAAACTCAGAAGATATTTTTCTTGGGAAAATATTGTTGATTTTTTAAAAATCCCGATTGGTTTTATCCAAAGTTTTTCCATATTGTTTGTGAAAAGCCCGGACATCATATTCAGCAAGGGCGGTTTTGGCTCTGTTCCAGTAGTTTTGGCTGGCTGGTTTTTAAGAATTCCTGTTATTATTCACGAATCAGACGCTGTGCCGGGATTAAGCAACAGGATTTTAGCTTCATTTTCAAAAAAAATATTGGTTTCTTTTCCCAAAACCCAATATTTTTCTTTGAAAAAAATGGAATATACTGGCAACCCAATAAGAAAGGAAATTTTAGAGGGAAGCAGGGAAGAGGCGATTAATAAATTTGAATTGATTGGAGGCAGGCCGATTTTGCTAATTTTAGGCGGAAGCCAGGGCGCGAAACCGATTAACGATAAAATTATTTCTTTTTTGCCGCATTTGATAAAAGAAAAATTTGAAATTATCCATCAGGTAGGGGAGAGAAATTACAAAGATTTTAAAAAAGAATTGGAAGCCAACTATCCAGGCGAATCAATGAAATATTATCACCTGTTTGATTTTTTAAGAGAAAATGATTTGGCAGACGCTATGGCTGTTTCTGATTTAATCATTAACAGGTCTGGTTCAGGAAGTATTTTTGAAATTGCGGCTGTTGGAAAGCCAAGCATTTTAATTCCTTTGCCAAAATCAGCCCAAGACCACCAGTTAAGAAATGCTTATGTTTATGCCCAAGAAGGAGCCGCTGTTATAGTTGAAGAGGAAAATTTAAGTTTAAATTTATTTATTAAAACCCTTGAACATCTTTTTTCTTATCCGAATAAGCTGGAAATTATGGCTCAGCAGGCAAAGAAATTTTCTAGGGTTGACGCTGCTAAAGAAATTGCCGGAATAATTCTAAAAACAATCTGATTTTAGCTTTTTTTTCGCGTTTTTTTGCGTTATAATTAAAAAATGGCAAAAAAAGTTAAAGAAATTAGGGTCAGGTTAGCGCCATCTCCGACAGGCGCGCTTCATTTGGGTACGGCAAGAACCGCGCTTTTTAATTATTTATTTGCCAAAAAAAACAAGGGGAAATTTATTCTCAGAATAGAGGATACTGATTTTGAAAGGTCAAAAAGCGAATATGAAAAAGAAATTTTGCAGGAATTAAATTGGCTAGGCATAGAGTGGGATGAAGGTCCTGATGTCGGCGGTCCTTTTGAACCATACAGGCAAAGTGAGAGGATTGAAATTTACAAAAAATATTTAGAAAAACTTATTGAAGAAAAAAAAGCGTATTATTGTTTTTGTTCTCAGGAAGAACTGGAAGAAATGAAAAATTATTACCAAAGTTTGGGAAAAGCGCCCAAATATTCTGGGAAATGCGCTAATTTATCGGAAAAAGAGGCAAAAAAATTGATTGCTGAAAGAAAGCCATATGTAATCAGATTTAAAGTTCCAGAAAAAAAAGTTGTCTTTAATGACTTAATCAGGGGGAAAATAGAATTTGACGCCTCGCTTTTTGGCGATATTGTCATAGCGAAAAATTTTCTGCAGCCGCTTTATAATTTTGCGGCTGTTGTTGATGATTATGAAATGAAAATTTCTCATGTTATTCGCGGCGAAGACCATCTTTCCAATACCCCAAAACAAATTCTTCTGCAAAAAGCTCTTGGTTTTGACGAGGTTCAATACGCTCATATTCCATTAATTCTTGGTTCTGACCGCTCTAAATTAAGCAAAAGGCACGGAGCAACAGCGGTCAGTTCTTTTAGAAAAGACGGCTATTTGCCGGAAGCAATATGCAACTTTTTGTCCTTATTGGGCTGGAATCCGGGTGACGACAGGGAAATTTTTTCTCTGAAATTGCTGATAAAAGAATTTTCTTTGGAAAAAATTCAAAAAAGTGGCGCTGTTTTTAATAGTGCCAGATTAGATTGGATAAACGGATTTTATATCAGAAATAAAAAATTAAGCGATTTAGTTGAACTGATTTTACCTTATTGGCTTAATGTCGGGGTTATCCATGAAACGGATTTCAAAAATAAATATTTATGTCCGGCAATAAATGAAATAGTTGATGATAACTATTTAAAAACAATAATCCAAACCTATCAAACCAGAATTAAAAAACTTTCAGAAATTGTTTTTGAAACCGATTTCTTTTTTAAAGAAATAGAATATGAAAAAGATTTATTGAAATGGAAAGAAAATTCTTTTGAAGAAATTAAAAAACAAATTGATAATTTAATAAAAATATTATCTGAAATTAAAGAAAGGGACTGGAATAGGGAAGAGATAGAAAAAGCGGTCTTAAAAGAGGCAAATAAATTAACAGACAGAGGCGCAATGCTTTGGCCGTTCAGGGTTGCTTTAACCGGCAAAAAGGGTTCTGCCGGTCCCGTGGAGATTTCATCAATATTAGGAAAACAAAAAACAATTGAAAGATTGGAAAAAGCTGTTGGAAAGCTTGGAGCGTAAAACGCAAAACAAGTTCAAAACTTTTAAATTTTGATTTATTATTTTACTTTTTGCGTTTTGATTTTTGCGCTTTTATTGACACATATGACCTAGGGAAGTAATATAAAGACAGGAACTAAACTTCGCATAATGTATCTTAAGCGAAGTTTAGAACAGGTATTTCCAATAAGCCTTGGTTTTTAAAACTATGGACAAATCATCAAAATCAATAATTTCTTATAAGAACGACTTTTTGGACTGGCTTGATATAGAAAAAGGTTTATTAAGCAAAAGTCAGGAAAATTATTCAAGATTTCTAAATAAATTCTTTGAATGGCTTGAATTAAGCAAATTGGAAAAAATTAAACCGCACGAGCTGGACAAAGACCATATTTGGAAATACAAAGTTTTTCTTTCCCGTTTGGCCATGGGTCCTAAAAACCAACCATTAAAAAGAAGCACCCAAAATTACTATTTAATATCCCTAAGGTCGCTTTTGACCTTTTTTGCCGATAGAGACATTCTTTCTTTGCCCCCTGAAAAAATAAAATTGGCAAAAATCGGAAACGAAAGAAAAGTAAATTTTTTAACGATTGAACAGATGGAAAAACTTTTAGAATCGCCGAATATTAAAACCAGAATTGGCTTGCGGGATAAAGCGCTTTTAGAAGTGTTATTTTCAACCGGACTTAGGGTTTCAGAATTAGTTTCTTTAAATCGCGACCAAATCAAAATTGACGCTTTGGCAAATGACATAGAATTGGCAATTCTCGGCAAGGGCGGACACCTGAGAACGGTTTTTATTTCTGAGAGAGCCCTAAATCACCTAAAAAAATATTTAGAAATAAGAAAAGACAAGGATAGGGCGGTTTTTATCCATTATCGAGGCCCTAAAAGAACCGATTTGAGAATGACTTCGCGGGCAGTGGAAAATTTAATAAAAAAATACTGCGCTAAAACAGGAATTCCAATGATTA
This sequence comes from bacterium, assembly GCA_030689665.1. Taxonomy (GTDB): domain Bacteria; phylum Patescibacteriota; class Minisyncoccia; order Minisyncoccales; family JAUYFS01; genus JAUYFS01. Next base: position 5,973 of record JAUYFS010000016.1, on the reverse strand, counting down.
CAACGCCTCACACCATAAGGCATTCTTTTGCCACCGATCTTCTTGTCCAAGGAGTTGATTTAAGATTGGTTCAAGAGTTTTTAGGCCACAGAAATATCGCCACCACGCAAGTTTATACCCACGTTACTAGGCACCATTTGAAAGAAATACATAGAAAATATCACAGCGGAAGAAAAAAAAGCGATTAGCTATTCCCCGCCGCCAAACCTTCTTTGGCGGTTTTTAAATTCTTTCAACACTTTTTCCAAGTCCTTTTCATTAAAATCAGGCCATAACCTATCAACAAAAAAAACCTCGCTGTAAGCTGTTTGCCACAATAAAAAATTGGACAATCTTTTTTCGCCTCCGGTTCTTACGAACAAATCAGGTTCCGGACAATTTTTTGTTGAAAGAAAGGAATTTATCAGTTTCTCATTTATTTTTTCAGCTGGTTTTTTGGACCTGATTATTTTTTTAACTGCCTCAACAATATCCCATTTTCCTCCATAATTCACAGCCAAATTCAAAACAAATTTTTTATTGTTTTTTGTTAATTTTTCAATTTTTTTTATGGTGTTTTTTAACGAATCATTAAGTTGGTCCTTGTTCCCAATAACATTAACTCTGATTTTATTTTTTAAAAAATTTTCCAAGTTTTCTATAAGCGCCCTATCAAATAATCGCATTAAATAATCTATCTGATTTTTGGGCCTTTTCCAGTTTTCCGTTGAAAAACCAAAAACAGTCAGAAATAGAATTTTCCTTTTTATAAGCCAATCGCATAAATTAGAGATGTTTTTATATCCTTTTTGGTATCCAAATTCAAAACCCTTGTTTTTTTGCTTGGCCCATCTTCTATTTCCGTCTGGCAAAAGAACTATGTGTTTTATCTGCTCTGTTTTTTCCATACCCTAAAATTTGACGCTATTACTAAAAAATGCTAATCTTAAATTATAGTGAACTTTAGTTCGATATCCCGATACACAAAGTGATCGGGATCCCGACCCCAAACATTTTGAAATTATTATGAAGGTGTCGGGATATCCATTAGGCTATAGCAGTTGGTAAACTGATATATCGAATTCTATTCGCTATAAATTATTATAATTATATAAGATATTATGTCAAAAACAAAGGCAGCAGGCACAACTAGATTGGGCCGCGATTCTAAGCCAAAATATCTCGGAGTTAAGCTTTATGAAGGCCAAAAAGCAATGCCTGGAAATATTTTAATTCGCCAAAAAGGAATGAAGTTTATGCCCGGAGAAAATGTTCGCGTTGGCAGAGATTTTACTCTTTATGCGGCAAAAGAAGGAGTCATTAAATTCTCAACAAAAAGAAAAATAAACTTTGACGGAAACAGAAGAATCGTCAAGGTTGTCAATGTAGAGGTTAAATAAACTATTTTTTAAGCGAGCTTTTTATAAATTCTACGAATAAAGGATGAGGATTTAAAGGATTGGACTTAAACTCAGGATGAAATTGCGTCCCTACAAAAAAGGGGTGGTTTTTTATTTCAACAATTTCAATTAGGTCTTTTTCAGGGTTAGCGCCTGATAAAACCAATCCCTTGGATTCTAATAAATCTCTGAACTTGTTGTTAAATTCATATCTGTGCCTGTGGCGTTCGGAGATAAGTTCTTTTTTATAAGCGGTAAAGGCGCGGCTGTTTTTTTTAATTTTGCAATTATAAGCGCCCAATCTCATCGTGCCGCCGTAATTTTTATTTTTTACGATATTTCTTTGCTCATTTATAAAATCAATTACCGGGTATTGACAATTTTTATCAAATTCAGTGGAATTCGCATTTTTTAATTTAGCGACATTTCTTGCAAACTCAACAACAGCCATTTGCATTCCCAAACAAAGCCCTAAAAAAGGAATCTTGTTTTTTCTGCAAAATTCTACGGCTAAAATTTTTCCCTCTATTCCCCTATTTCCAAACCCTCCGGGCACGATAATTCCGTCAAAATTTTTAAGTTCAGCGGTTTTTTTAGGATTTTTTTCGTAATCTTCCGAAGAAAGCCAGGTAATTTCCGGCAGACAATTATTTTTCCAGCCAGCGTGTTTAATTGCCTCAATCACGGAAATGTAAGAATCCATCAAAGTGAAATCCCCTGTTTTGAAATACTTGCCCACCATTCCGATTTTCACTTTTTTGCTATTTGATTTTTCTATTTTTTTGAACATTTGCAGCCATTTTTTTCCATTCTTTTTTCTTGGTCGCAATTTAAATTTTTTCAAAATCTTGTTTCCCAGCCCGTCTTTTTCAAAATTAATGGGAATTTGATAAATAGATTCTATATCCGGGGCTGAAATTACATTTTCCGGATTGATATTGCAAAAAATTGATATTTTCCTTTTTCGCGGTTCATCCAAAGGCCTTTCTGACCTGGCAATAATAAAATCAGCGTTTAAACCAGCGCCGTTTAGGGTTCTGATTGCGTACTGGGTTGGTTTCGTTTTCATTTCTCCGATTTTTGACGGAATGGGAATATAACTTACGACCACAAAAACGACACTTTCAGGTTTTTCCAATTTCATTAAACGGGCTGCTTCCAAAAACAAAAGATTTTGATATTCTCCGATGGTGCCGCCGATTTCAATTAGAGTAAAGTCAGCTTTGCTTATTTTTTGCGCTTTTTTTATCCTTCTTATCACTTCATTGGGTATGTCTGGGACAACCTCCACGCATCTTCCGCCATATTCCAAATTTCTTTCTTTTTCTATGACCGCTCTGTATATGGTTCCAGTGGTCATATAATTGTTTGTTGTCAGGGTTTCGCCCATAAATCTTTCATAGTTTCCAATATCCTGGTCGCATTCTGTTCCATCGTCCATTACAAAAACCTCGCCGTGTTCAATGGGATTCATTGTTCCGGCATCTACATTTACATAAGGGTCTATTTTAAGAGCCGTGGCTTTAAATCCTTTATCAATTAAAATGCGACCGATAGACGCGGTCGTTATTCCTTTTCCAACACCTGACATTACTCCTCCGGCGATAAAAATGAATTTGGGAGTTTTTTTTGCCATTTTTCTTGCCCTCCCAAGTTTTTCACGGAAAAATTTGGGAGGGTGAATTTAATTACTCTTTGTTTTCTTCAGTTTCCACAATAATCCTTATTTCGGCTTCTAAATTGTGGTCTAATTTGATTTTTATCGGATATTCGCCCAATTCCTTTATTTTTTCTTTTAATTCAAGCTGGCTGGTTTTCAGAGCTGGAAATCCCGCTTCTTTTATTTTTTGGAATATTTTTTGCGAGTCAATTGATTCATAAAGCTGGTTTTGTTCCCCGGTTTTTACTTTAAAAATAATTTCCAAGCCATCTAGTTTTCCCGCTAAATCTTGGATTTCTTTTAGTTCGTTTTCAGCCGCTTTTTGCGCTTCTTTTTCTTTTTCCAGCGCCCATTCTAAAATCTTAGGCGTTATAACTTTAGCCATTTTTTTAGGAAGCAAAAAATTTCTCGCGTATCCCTCGGAGACCTCTTTAATCTCATATTTTTTCCCCAGTTTTTCAATATTTTCCAACAAAATAATTTTCATAAATTTTACTTTTCTATAAATTTACAGATTAATTTTAGCCAAAATTTTAAAATTATGCAAGGTTTTTAATAACCCCTTTTTAATTTCCTTAATTTTTCAAAAAAATTGGTAAGCCAGTACTTTTTGGAAAGCGGAAAGTCTTGGGTTTTAACATATTCGTAAACTTTTCCGCCGAATCCCATTTTGAATAAGGTCGGACCTGCCCAGGGATGTTTGGGATTTTTCTGGGGATTAACATATCCCCAGAAATCATACAAATTACAACCCTTTCTTTTTGCTTCTCTGATTGATTCCCACTCTAAAAGATAAGCCAAAGGGATTTTGTGGTATTTTGGCAAAAGTGCGGCGTGATGATAAAAACCGATATTAGACCAAAAAACAACATAGGAAGCGGCAACGATTTCTCCTTTATATTTTGCAAAAAAAATACAAATTTCGTCATCCGGCTGAAAAACTGAAAATTCTTTTTTAAAGTAATCCAAAGAAAAAGGAACAAATTTTTGGACTTTGACAACCTCTGAGTGAATTTTATCAAAAACTTCCACATCTTTTAAATCTCTGCTTTGATAAATCTCAATGTCCTGGTCTTTTTGGGCTTGGCGGATTAAATATCTGGTTGTTTTCCGCATCTGATTTAAAAGTTGTTCTTCGGGAGGCGTAATATCCAGCTTCCAACTGGCTTCCGGATGAGCGTGAATTGATGCTTCTTGGAACCCCAGTTTTTTAAAAATCTCGTCATTTTCTTTATTTCTCTGCAAAATCGGATTTATTCTGATAAAATTCGCTTTTTCTTGATTGGCGATTTCTTTTAATTTTTCCAACAGCGTTTTTAATATCTCATATTTTAGTTCCAGCGAAGATACGGTAAAGACAGGACAATGAGGCAATAATAAAAATATTCCCCTTCTCGCAACAGTTTTTATTATTAAAGCAACGGAAACCAAATCATTGTTTTTGAAAATTCCCAAGCGCCAAATCTTTCCGCCTGAGGCAGTTCCCATCATTTCCTGAAAATTTCCCCAATTCCAAGAGCTTAAAAAAGTTTTTTCCTCGCAGTTGGAAAGAAAATTTTCCCATTCCTGTTTATTTTTTATTTCCTTGATTTCAATCATATTTTTTTATGAATTGAATAATGGATTTAGTGGTTTCTTCGCTAATATTAATATGCGTCGGCAAATTAAAAGTTATTTTTGAAAGCTTTTCAGCTGTTTCACAGTTGTTTTTTGAATAGCATAATTTTTCCGGCTTGGTATCATCCGGAGCAATTGGAGCGGTATACCAATCTCCTAAAAGAATATTTTTTGCCCAAGCCATTTTTATAATTTTGTGGGCATTAGGATGTTTTAAAGCAAATCTTAAAAAAATCTGGCCTGATTTTTTTTCCGGCAAAATAAAACCGCTACCTTGAAGTTCTTGGAAATAAATTTCAGCGATTTTTTCTCTGTGTTTGTTGAATTTATCAAGTTTTTTGAATTGGTTTAAAGCTAAAACTGCCAAAGCATTGGGTAATTTTTTGGGGAAATAAGGCGGCATTTGTCCGATTTTTTCCTTCCAATGCACTGCTTTTGAAAGAATGTTTAAATTCTGGAAAACAATTAAAAGAAGTTTTCCCAAGCTTAAAAAACCATAAATCGGCAAAATCAAATAATTTAAAACCAGGGGGTGTATTAGTTGCTGAAAAATCCAGGCATTTGAAGGAAAATCCAGCGATTCGTGATATTTTTTTAAATTTTCAGCCAAAATTTCATCATTAATAACAGCAATTCCTCCATAAATAGAAGAAATTACCTTGTCTCTTGAAAAACTGAAAAAAGCCGCTTTTCCAAAAGTTCCCAGTTTTTTTCCTTGGTATTCAGCGCCTAAACAATGGGCGCAATCCTCAATAAGAATTAAGTTTTTTTCTTTGCAGATTTTTAAAATTTCCTCTATTTTTGCCGGAATTCCAAAAGTATGCTGAACTACGATTGCCTTTGTTTTTGGCGTTATTTTTGAGTTTAAATCGCCTACATTAATATTAAAATCGTTTTCATCAACATCAACATAAATCGGTTTATAACCAGCCCAAATTATCGGATTTACAGCAGCATTGCAGGTAAATGACTGGATTAACACCTCGCTTCCCTGTCCTAGATTTAAGCTTTTGAGAATTGCCAAAAAAGCAGAGCGGCCGCTGTTAAAAGAAAAAACATTTTTTATATTGAGGTATTTTTTAAATTCATTTTCCAAATTTTCTATTGTTTCCCCATTTTTCCAAATAAAAGGTTTTTTTAACAAATCAAAAACAACCTGGATGTCATCTTTTTCCACATTTGGGGAAAGCGATATTGAAATTGGTTTAAACCCCCTCATAAATTATAAATAGCGTTTTTTATGTTTTCCGGCGACCTTCCTTCCAATAAAATAACATCCGACAAGAAATCCAAATCTGTAAGTATTTTTTTTATTTC
>JAUYFS010000008.1 GCA_030689665.1 bacterium | reverse complement strand
TTCGGAAACCGAGCGGGCATGGCGCTTCGGCAGCTCCTTCTTTTCAGAACCGCCTGTTCGCTTGCTCCAGCGGCAAGCGCCAGGCTCGGTTCTCATCCCGTTGACTTTTCGCTTCGCTTCAAGACCAAGCTCAACGGGATTCCGAAGCGTTCTTCCAAGAAGGAGCTGCCGGAGCGAGCCCGCTTCGCCAAAGTTCCAGCGAGGCGAGCGAGGTTGAGAACCAAGGGACATTTTGCCTCGCTGGGGCAAAATAGTCCCGGTTTTTGGAAGCAGTGTTTCTGCGCGCTAAAAATATAAACAACGCTTTAATTTCTTACCATTAAGAACAGTCCACTTTTTATGAATACTAAAACATTAGGCCAATTGGGAGAGGAAAAGGCGCGAGAGTTTTTGGAGAAAAAAGGATTTAAAATATTAGAAACAAATTTCAATACCAAAATCGGCGAAATAGACATAATTGCCTTGGAAAAACAAGGTTTTTTAGGCCTTGGCGCTAAAATCATACATTTTGTTGAAGTGAAAAGCAGTGTTTTTAATCCTAATTTTTTTCCTGAGGATAGAGTTGATTTCAGGAAAAAACATAAAATTGAACAAATTTCACAAATTTGGCTCAACAAAAACAGAAAATTTTCTGCTCTTCCTTTTCAGTTTGATGTTATAAGTATTAATTTTGAAAGCGATAAAGAAACAGTTAAAGAGATAAATTTTTTTGAGAAAGTTTGAAAACCTTGAGTAATTTTCAATTTCTAATTTTTCCCGACTTGTCGGGATCCCGCCCTCCAAAATAAAATAAATGTGGCGGGACAATTTTCAGTAAATTTTCAAAGAATTAATGTTTGGAAATTGATTCATTGGAAATTTAATAGAAATTAGAAATTGCAAATTGAAAATTGTTTTTACATTTGACTTTGTTTTTTTATTTTGCTATATTTAAATAATAATTAACTAAACCCTGTTAAATTGCCTTTGGCACCATTTAATAGGGTAAACCTTAAAGGTCCGTCCAAAAACGGGCATTATTTTTTAAAAAAACATGGAAATGGATTTAAAAACAATCTCGCTTGCTTTGGACCAAATTGCGGAAGAAAAAGGCATTAGCGCCAAGCAGCTGATTGAAATTTTGGAATCAGCAATAGCGACTGCTTATAAAAAAGAATACGGTCAAAAAGGGCAGATTATAAAGGCGCAACTGGATTTAAAAACCGGCGAAATTAAATTTTTTCAGGTTAAAAATGTTGTTGATGAAACAATGCTTTTATCCGATGAGGAACTGGAAGAAATCAGAGAAAAAAAGACCAAAGGAGAAGAAATAGAAGATTTGGAAAAAGTAAGATTTAATTCTGAAAGGCACATTATGATTGACGAAGCAAAAAAAGAAAATCCAAAAATAAAAATTGGAGAAGAACTAGTTATTCCTTTGGAACCAAAAGAAGATTATGGAAGAATCGCGGCCCAAGCGGCCAAGCAGGTTATTATCCAGAAAATAAAAGAATCGGAAAAAGAAATTCTGTTCAATGAGTTTAAGGGCAAAGAAGGAGAGGTTTTGAGCGGAATTGTCCAAAGAATAGAAATGAGAAAAATTTATATTGATATTGGCAGGACAATCGGGATTTTACACCAAGAAGAGCAGGTAAGGGGCGAGGTTTACAGGCCTGGACAGCGTCTTAAGGTTTATGTTATGAGCGTTGAGCAGACCCAAAGAGGTCCGGTTATTTTCCTTTCGCGTTCTTTCCCCAAATTAGTTTCCAATCTTTTTGAAATAGAAGTGCCGGAAATTTCAAACGGCATTGTTGAGATAAAATCAATTGCCAGGGATGCGGGATTAAGGACAAAAATCGCGGTTTATTCCAATGATGAAGATGTTGACGCGATCGGAGCTTGCGTTGGGCCTAGAGGCAGCAGGGTTTTAGCTGTAATGAACGAATTGGGCGGCGAAAAAATTGACATTATTAAGTGGGACGAAGACCCGAAAAAATTTATTGCCAATTCTTTGTCTCCGGCAAAATCTTTGGACATTGAAATCGTTGAAAAAAACAAAGCCATTGTTTCTGTGCCGGAAGACCAGCTTTCTTTGGCAATTGGAAGAGACGGACAAAATGTTCGTTTAGCTGTTAGATTAACGGGTTGGAAATTGGATGTAAAAAGCGCTGAAAGAGAAGAAGCTGAAAGAGAAGAAGCTGAAAGAGAGGAAATCGAGGGGAGCGGCGAGGAAGGTGGCGAGATTGAAGAAGGCAGTGAAAAAACGACAAAACAAGAAGAGGTTCTGGAAGATGTTGGGGGACAAGATAACGCTGAAAAAGAGGAACCAAAAAAAGAGAAAAAAACAAGGAAAAAAACTAAAGATACCATTATCTAAAACCCTGAATAATTTCTAATTTCTAATTTTCAATTTTCAGTAAATTTCTAAAGAATCAATTTTCAAACGAGAATAAGTTTAGAAATTAGTTAATTGAAAATTTAATAGAAATTAAAAATTGGAAATTGAAAATTACTTTTAGATTTATTATGAAGCACTCAATTGAAAAATTAGAAAATTCTCAAATAAAAATAAGCGTAAAATTAACTCCTGAAGAATTCCAAAAATTTATAGATGAAGAATTAAAGGAATTTTCCAAAGAAGTTGCAATTTCTGGTTTTAGAAAGGGCAAGGCCCCTATTGATATAATCAAAAAATCTTTAACAAAAGAGCAAAATGAATCAATTATTGCCAAAGCAACGGATTCTGCCGCGCAGGATTCTTTTTCTTCAATTATAAACCAAGAAAAACTTGAAATTCTGGGAAAACCAAAGGCAGACATTGTCGCGTCGAAGAACGATTCGTCCCTTGATTTTGAAATTTTAGCAGCAATTTTTCCTGAAATTAAATTGCCTGACTTTAAAGAAGTTGTAAAAGAAATAAAAAGAAAAGAGATAAAAATTGAAGAAAAAGAAATTGATTCTTCTTTAGATTGGATTAGAAAAAGCAGGGCAAAATTCACATTGAAAACAGGTCCAGCTGAAAAAGGGGATTGGGTGGAAATTGAGTATAAATCAGGGCAAATTGAAGGCAATAAAAACTTCCAAGATAAATTTATATTGGGCCAAGGCGGTTTTGTTCCTGGTTTTGAAGAAGCAATTGTCGGTTTAACGTCGGGCGAGGAAAAAGATTTTTCAGTTGTTTTTCCAAAAGATTATTCCAGAGAAGAACTGGCGGAAAAAGAAATCAAATTTAATTTAAAAGTTAAAAATTTGCAAAAAATGGAATTGCCTGAACTAACAGATGAGTGGGCGAAGGGGCTGGGAGCTTTTCAGACAATTGAAGCTTTGAAAAAAAACATTGAAGCCGAATTGTTGCAAGAAAAAGAAAATTCCGAAACGGTAAGAATTCAAGAAGAAATTTTAGAAAAGATAAGAGAAAAGACAAAAATAGAAATTGCGGAAAGTTTGGTTGAAGAATTTCAAGACAGAATGCTGGAAGATTTTAAAAATAGAATCAGCCAGCAATTTAGCGCGGACTTTGACTCTTATTTAAAACAAATTAAAAAAACAGAAAAAGAAATCAGGGATTCGTTTAAAGAATTAGCCGGAAAAAGAGTTGGAAACTCGTTGATTTTGCAGGAAATAATAAAAAAAGAAGAATTAAACGCTTTGCCTGAAGAAATTGAAGAAAAAACAAATGAGTTTTTTAAGAAGTCGCCAAATTCTTTAAATTTGGGAGAGATTGACCTAAAAAATATAAAAAGCTATTATAAAAATGAGATAGAAACAGAGAAGGTGTTTAAGTTTTTACAGTCATTTTTATTAGAAAAAAATTAATTTTAAAAACTATGACAGTAATTCCAGCTGTTGTTGAAAAATCGCTTGGCGGAGAAAGAATTTATGACATTTATTCCCGCCTTTTAAAAGAAAGAATCATTTTTTTAGCGGGAGTAATTAACGACTACGCGGCAAACGCAATAATTGCCCAGCTTTTATTATTGTCAGCGCAGGATTCTAAAAAAGATATCCAGCTTTATATCAACAGCCCGGGCGGCTCTGTCACCGCTGGTTTAGCGATTTATGACACAATGCAATATGTGAAGCCAGATGTTTCAACGGTTTGCGTTGGAATGGCTGGTTCTATGGCAGCGGTTCTTTTGGCAGTGGGCGAAAAAGGGAAAAGATTTGCTCTGCCTAATGCGGAAATAATGCTGCATCAGGTTGCCGGCGGCGCGACTGGGCAAGCGACTGATATTCAAATCGCGGCAAAACAAATTTTAAAAGTAAAAGACAAACTAAATAAGATTTTGGTGAGACACACGGGACAGCCATTGGAAAAAATTGAAAAAGACACGGACAGAGATTTTTATCTTAGCGGAGACGAAGCGAAAAAATACGGATTGATTGACGAAGTTATAAAAACAAAGTAAAATATTAAAATAATATGTTTAATTTTAATAATTTGGAGCAAAAAGAAAAAATAGAAATCATTATTGTTTTAACGATTATAATTTTGGGTATTGTTGGCTATGTTTTTTTTAAAGATTATTTGATTAGAAAAGAAATTCCGATTGAAGAAACCGGGGAGGAAAATATTATTGAAAGATTAACTGCACCGGAAAAAGAAATGACAGCAGAAGAAATGGCGAGAATTGAAGCAATCAAAAAAGATTTCTTAACAGCTCCGTCAGGTTCAAAAAATATAGTTTCCGAAGAAGTTTTAAAATCTTTAACAGCGCCGGAATAAGAGTAAAAACGTAAAGCGCAAAGCGAAAAGCTCAAAACAAAAGAATGCAAAGCGAAAAACGTAAAACGAAAAAAATGTAAAACGCAAAGCTAAAAGTTTAAAACAAGGTCAAAAGTCAAAACTACAATTCAAAACTCAAAAGTTTGAAAATTGGGAAATTGGAACATTTATTGAAAATTGTTAATTGGTAATTGAAAATTGTATTATGAACCGCCAACATTTAAATGGTTTTATTCTCGGAATAACAATATCAATATGTCTATTGAGCGTATCCATATTGTTTGCCTGGACTGAACCAACATTGAACCCTCCTCAAGGCAATATTTCTGGTCCAATCAATATCTCAAACAAAGGCCAGTCAAAAGCTGGAGGTTTAATTCTCAATACCGGAGGGGCTGCAACTGGTCTTGTCGTTGCTAAAGGCAATGTGGGTATTGGAATAACCAACCCTATTTACAAACTTGATGTTAATGGTCAGGTTCACGCATCCGGTGACATCTGTACCGATGTTGCCGGCGGTAAATGTTTAAGCTCTGCCGTTGGTAGTCAGTGGATTACCTCGGGTAAAAATATCTATTACAATTCAGGCAATGTCGGGATTGGGACGGCGGGAACGGGGTATAAATTAGATGTTGTTGGAAGCGTAGGAGCAGACGCTTTCTATTACAGGTCTGACATAAATCTCAAAAAAGACGTGGAAAAACTTGATATCGATAATATTTTAGGAAAGATTTCTCAAATTCAAGGAGTAAAATATTCTTTTAAAGAAGACGACCAGGAGCAAATAGGACTAATAGCCCAAGAAGTGGAAAAATTATTTCCCGAAGTAGTGGTTACAAAAAATAAGATAAAATCAATTGACCTGAAAGGCTTGGTTACGATACTTATCGAGGGGGTGAAAGAACAGCAAAGAGAAATAGATGTATTAAGAGAAGAGGTTGAAATTTTAAAAGAAAAAAGATAAGTTTTTCAAAAAATATAACTAAATTATAAATTTAATTAATTTTATGAAAGATAAAAAAATTTTAGTTTTAATTTTATTAGCAATTATTGCTATTTTTATATGCGGATACTTCTACTACGCCGGGATGAAAGTTCCTGAGAAAGCGGAAGAGCCGAAAGAAGAAGTAAAGGAGGGGGAAATTATTTTGCCTGCAGGATCAACGAAAGAAACGAGGCCGGAGGCAGTAACTAAAATTGAAGAGTTAAAGGAAGAGGCTAAAATATTGCCGGTAAAAAATACTTGTAATCCGGAAGAATTTAAGTCGCCGGAGGGGAAGGTTTACCTTTCTTTGAGCGCTGCCGTCGCCACTTCCACTATCGGAGTTTATGAATTTGACGTTAAAAAGAAAACATTGAAAGAATTTTTAAGGAATGATTCTTGCAGTAATTTTATTCTAGATTTTTCAGCCGATAGCGAAAAAATTGTTTTTGTTTCTGATTGCCAGAGCGATAAAGAATATATAGCCGTAGGGAAAAGCGATAAAAGCGAAATTAAAAAATTAATGACTACCCTTCCGGGAGAGGAAGAGACCTTAAAATCGAGAGCGATTTTTTCTCCGGATGGAAAAACAATTGCCATTACTTTAATGGAGCTCAAGGGCGATCTTTTGGCCGAGTCGTGGCCGAGTTTTATTGTTGATTTGAACGGCAATATAAAGTTGTCTACTTACGGCGTGATGCCGCTTTTTTCTCCTGACGGAAAAAACCTTCTTGTTTTAAAAAACCCCGGCATTTACAAGATTAACCTTGAAACAGAAGAAACAGAAAGAGTGATTGAATTTAGAGACAAAGACAATAAATTAATTTTAGGCCAAGTGAATATGATGCTTTCCTTATCGCCGGATGGCAAGAAATTGGCCTGGAGCAATGTTGACCGAGAAGAGTTTTATGTTTTTGAGATAAATTCCTGGGAACCGTTTACTTATAAGCTTTTGGCTCAAATCAAAACCAATGCTTTCTGGAGCTCTTTCTCGCCTGACGGGAAATATTTGGCGGTCCAAGAAGCTGATATGAAAGAAGATGGAAGCTCAGGCAATCCGATAATTTCCATTTTTGAAACGTGCAGTTTTAGCAAATTATTTTCTTACTCCCTAAATAAGTATGACCCCATGCAAATGTGGATCACGGAATGGAAGTAAAAAATATGAAATATACAATAATAATTATTTCTATCTTGGTTGTGGCGATAGGGGTTTTTTTTAGCATCGGAAAAGAAAAAGCGGAAGCGAGGATAGAGGGATTGAGCATGACAACAATTCAAATAGATGCCCACGGCATATGCCGCAATGTGATTAACCCTACTGCTAAGTCGTTTGCCATAGGGCTGAGAACTCAAGCTGAATGGTGCTCTTTTCTGAAGGCGGCTCCAGCGATAGGATTGTCAACGTCATATTGTTCGTCATGCTGGTGGGTAAGGTATAGAACCTGGGGTTGCCGGTGTGGTAACTGCTATTCGTGGTCTTCTTACTTGCAGTGCGCGAATTATAACGCCAATTCTTGTCCATGAAAATCTTTTTATTTTTCAGAAAAATGGAAAATAGGGGCTATCCCTATTTTTTCTTTTACCCTTAAGCAAAGGTTAGCCCCCCTGTTAATTAAATTTACTCGAAATGGATTGTTTCTTTGAATTCTTTTAACCTCTCTTTTAATAAGGGATATTTTTTTAATTCAGGGTCTTTTTCCAGAATTTCTTTCGCCGCTTCCCTTGTTTTTTCAACCAGGGAAATATTTTTAAGCGAAGCCATTGCCAAATCGGGGATACCCCACTGCTTAAATCCGAAAAGTTCTCCCGGCCCCCTGATTGCCAAATCCTTTTCCGCCAGTTCAAATCCGTTATTGGTTTCAACAAGAGCTCTCAATCTTTTGGTTATTATTCCGAACGGCAAATCTGTAAAAAGCAAACAATATGCTTGTTCTTGCCCTCTGCCTACCCTGCCCCTGAATTGATGGAGCTGGGATAATCCGAATTGTTAGGGAAAATGGAGTCAACTCTATTTTTTTGGAACTTTCTTCCCAAAGGGCGATATCACCTATTTGGTAATTAATTCGACAATTCCTTAAAAAGGACATAAGATAAAATTGTTATGCCCCGTAGTAGAATTTCAAATGATTATGTTCTATGTTTATGTTCTCGAGAGTATAAAGAATAACAATTTATATATTGGTTATACTACTGACCTTGTTAGTAGGATAAAAGAACATAATCAAGGATTAAATTTTTCGACAAAACCAGAAAAACCATGGAAATGTATTTACTATGAGGCATGTTTTAATAAAAATGATGCAAAACGTAGAGAAAAATATCTGAAAACCACGCAAGGTCAACGTCTATTAAAACGTAGACTTAAGGAATATTTCTATTCTAAGAAAAATTATTAATTTTGAAATTTCACTACGGGGTATGGCAAAGAAATTACAACAATTTAAAATTATTATTGAACAGGACGAGGATGGTTATTTTGTGGGTTCAGTTCCAGCTTTACCCGGTTGCCACACCCAGGCTAAAACCCTTCCCGAACTTAAGAAAAGAATTCGGGAAGCTATTTTGCTTTGTCTTGAAGTGGCGAAAACTGATGTTCAATACCGCAAGAGTATTCAGATGTTTTCTTATGAACCAACTTTTGTTGGTTTGGAAGTGATTAAAGTATGAGCGGTCGAATGCCGATGTTAAAAGCCGAGGATGTTATCCGGGTTTTAAAAGTTCTTGGATTTTTTGAAGCGCGAACTAAAGGTTCGCATATATTTTTTAAACATCCAGACGGTAGAACAACCCTTGTGCTGAAACACGGCGGTGAAGATATTGGCCGCGGTCTTCTGCGTCAAATTCTCAAGGAAATTAAAATTACTTCGGAAGAATTTTCTAAATTATTGTGAACTACCATCGGTTAAAAATAGGTGAAATGGTGTCAACTCTATTTTTCAATTAGCCAAGCATACCGGCCAACCCCTGGCAAAAATTGAAAAAGACACGGACAAGAACTTTTATCTTTCTGCCTCATCGGCGGATTTTTCTTTGACAAAAAGTTTTAAAATGCTAATCTTAAAAAAGAAAGAAAAAATAAATTTTAATTTTGTGCAATTTCAAGTTCCGCAATTTATTGAAGCCAAAGCCAAAATAGTCGGACCTTTAAATTTCCAGCAATTTGTTTTTTTCCTTATTGCCGGCGGGATAAGTTTTGCGGTTTATTTTTTGATGCCCCGGGCAATTTTTTTTCTGGTTTTCATTTTTTCTTTTGGCATTGCGGCTGCTTTTGCTTTTTTAAAAATTGAAGGAAGGCCCTTGGTGACGGTTATTTACAATTATTTTTTCTTTTCCCTTGCCACAAAGCTTTATTTATGGAAAAAGAAAGAAATTATTTTCGCTTTTAAAGAAAAAGCGCCGGAAAAAATCGAACTTGCGGAAAAAAAAGAGGAATTGCAGCTTAAAATAGCGGAGAAAAGCCGCTTAAAAAAAATAAGGACCAAAATTGAACTTAGTTAAAATGACGGGAGTTACACAATCTTTTTTGCCAATAGACCAGATTAGAGAGGGGATTTTAATTTTAAAAAACAAAGGACTAAGAAGCGTTTTAATGGTTTCTTCAATTAATTTCGCGCTTAAATCCAGCGACGAACAACAGGCGATTTTAATGCAATTCCAGAACTTTTTGAATTCGCTTGATTTCAGCTGCCAGGTAATTGTCAATTCCAGAAAAATAAACCTTACCGGATATCTTGAAAAATTGGAGCAGATTGAGAAAACGCAGCAAAATGAATTGCTTAAATATCAAACAAAAAGTTACAGGGAGTTTATAACGAATCTTATCAAAGACCAGACGATAATGACCAAAAATTTTTTCATCGTAATCCCCTATTCTTTGCAGGAATCAACCAAATTGGAAAGAGAATCGCAGCTTCTTCCTCAAAAGCCGAAAATTGTTCCTATGACCGAGGAAAATTTCCAAAGAGCCAAAACCCAGCTATGGCAAAGGGTTGAATTTGTGGTTATGGGACTTAGGAGAAGCGGATTAAAAGCGGTTCCCTTGGGAACTCCTGATTTAATTGAACTTTTTTGGGCTTGGCATCATCCGGTTCAGGCTGAATATGGCTATTATCCGGAATTGCCGCCAGAATTAACAAATCTTTAATATGAATTTCAGTTTAAAGAATTTAAAACCGCAAAAAGAACTTTCAAAAGAAATTTTCGCCAATGAGTCGCTGACCATAAACGACATTACTGCGCCGTCTTCAATAAAAATTGAACAAAATTATTTCCAGCTTGAAGAAAAAATCGGAAAATCGTTTTTTATTTTTTCCTATCCCCGTTATCTTACAACCGGCTGGCTTTCACCGATAATAAACTACAACATTGAAATGGATTTGTCTTTTTTCTTTCATCCGATTGACACGGAAATGATTTTAAAGCGATTGATGAGAAGAGTCACCGAGGTGCAAGCAGAGTTATCGGAAAGGGAAGAAAAGGGTTTAATCAGAGACCCTTCTTTGGAGATTTCTTTTCGCGATTTGGAAGAACTGCGCGACAAATTACAAACAGCCCAGGAAAGAATGTTTCATTTCTCTCTTTACCTTACTGTTTTTGCCCAAAATTTGGAGCAAATAAGAAGAATAGAGCTGTCCTTAAGGGAAGTTTTAGAATCCCGTCTCATTTACATTAAACCGGCGCTTTTTCAACAAAAAGAAGGTTTTATCTCAACTTGTCCTTATGCTTTAGACGAACTCGGCATTCATACTTTAATGAACACTTCCCCGATTTCAAGCATGTTTCCTTTTATTTCTTTTGACTTGTCTTCAAACGACGGAATGCTTTACGGGCTTAACAAACACAACAATTCTTTGATACTTTTTGACAGATTTTCTTTGGAAAACGCCAATATGGTTGTGTTTGCTAAATCCGGTTCCGGAAAAAGTTTTTTTCAGAAAATAGAAATTTTGCGTTCCTTAATGTTAGGGGTTGATGTGATTGTAATTGACCCTGAAAACGAATATTTGGCTCTTTCAGAAGCTGTTGGCGGTTCGTTCTTCAAAATCTCTTTGAGCTCCGAAAATCATATAAATCCTTTTGATTTGCCGATTCCGAGAGAGGGCGAGGACCCGGCTGATGTTTTGCGCTCCAATGTTGTTAATTTAGTCGGGCTTTTAAGAATTATTTTAGGAGGATTATCTCCGGAAGAAGACGCGATTGCCGATAGGGCGATAACAGAGACCTATGCGGCAAAAGACATAACCACTGAAAGCGATTTCAGCAAAATAATGCCGCCCTTGATGTCAGATTTGGAAGAGGTCTTGGAAAATATGGAGGGCGGGGAATCTTTGGTAAAAAGATTAAGAAAACACACTAAAGGAACTTTTGCCAATTTTTTTAATAATCAAACAAATATTGATATGGATAATAGTTTGGTTATTTTTGGCCTCAGGGACATGGAAGAAGAACTTAGGCCGGCGGCAATGTATGTGATTTTGAGATATATTTGGAACAAAGTCAGGTCGGTTTTGAAAAAAAGAATCTTGGTTGTTGATGAGGCGTGGTGGCTGATGAAAAACGAGGACGGCGCTTCGTTCTTGTACGGAATTGCCAAGAGGGCGAGAAAATACTGGCTTGGCGTGAGCACGATTACGCAGGATGTTGAGGACTTTATGCGTTCAAGTTATGGAATGCCGATTGTTACCAACTCTTCAATCCAAATGTTAATGAAACAATCGCCGGCAACAATTGATTCGGTCTGTAAAACTTTTTCTTTGACAGAAGAAGAAAAATTTATTTTATTGGAAACATCAATTGGAGAGGGAATTTTCTTGGCAGGTCAAAAAAGAGTGGCAATGCAAGTTGTGGCGTCTCCGGGCGAATATAAAATTGTTACCACAAAACCGGAAGATTTAATGAGATTAAAGGAAGAAATAAAACAAAAAGAGTAGCTTCTGGAATAATTTTAATTTTTTTGTTATAATTATTTTCACGAGACCTTCGTAATAATTTTATAAACAAAGGGGCTCGGTATCCCGCCTTTCAAATTAAAATAAAAGTGGCGGGAGAAAAATTATGAAATTATTAAGTTTTAAAAATTATGGATTCAATAATAGTTGTTTTTTCAGTAACACTGGCCTTGGCATTTGGGTCAGTTCTGGGCTATTTAGCCCGTCAATCAATAGCTCGTCATCAGCTGGGCTCAACTGAAGCTGAGCTGCAGAAAAAAATAGACCTAGCCAAAAAACAAGGCGAGGAAATTTTGAATAAGGCAAAAGAAGAAGCCGAGGGTGTTTTGGCGCAAACAAGAAGGGAAAGAGAGACAAGAAGACAAGAACTTTTAAAAGCTGAACAGACACTGATTAAAAGAGAAGAAGTTTTAGATAATCATTCAAAAAACATTGAGCAGAAAGACCAGGAGTTAAGCCAGAGAATAGGAGAAATAAAAAAAGACCAGGAAGAAATAAAAAAGTTCAGGGAAAAATACGCGGAACGGCTGGAAGAGATATCTTCTTTTTCAAAAGAAAAAGCCAAAGAGGAATTATTTAAAACAATAGAACAGGACAATCAGAAAGATTTGATAGAGAGAATGAAAAAACTGGAAGAACAAAACAGGGAAACGCTGGAAAAGCGAGCCAAAGAAATAGTCGCCCTATCCATACAAAAATGTTCAATCTCGCAATCGCAGGAACTGACTCTTTCCACGATTTCTCTGCCCAATGAAGAAATTAAAGGGAGAATTATCGGGAAAGAAGGAAGAAATATCAGGGCTTTTGAAAAATTGACAGGAGTGGAGGTTATTGTTGATGATTCTCCGGAAGTAATCGTGATTTCCTGCTTTGACCCGATAAGAAGGCAAATAGCGAAGGTTGCTTTGGAAAAATTGATTCAAGACGGCAGAATTCAGCCGGCAAGAATAGAAGAAGAAATTGGAAAAGCCAAAGAAAAAATAAAAGAAGAAATAAAAGAAGCCGGCGATATGGCTATTTTTGAAACAGGAATTATCGGATTGGACGCGAGAATCACGCAATTATTGGGAAGATTGAAATTCAGGACAAGTTACGGGCAAAATGTTTTGCTTCACTCAATTGAGGTTTCTTTGCTGGCAGGTTTTTTAGCTTCAGAAATTGGCGCTGATGTAAGAGTTGCCAAAACAGCAGGGTTGCTTCACGACATAGGAAAGGCGGTAGATAGGCAGATTGAGGGTTCCCATGTGGATATTGGCGCCAAGATTTTGGAAAAATTCGGAGTGGAAGAAGAAGTTATCAAAGCAATGAAGTCCCATCACGAGGATTATCCCTACGAAAACCTAGAAGCGATACTGATTCAAGCGTCTGACGCTATTTCCGGAGCAAGGCCAGGAGCAAGGAAAGACACTTTTGAAAATTACGTGAAGCGGCTTACTGAACTTGAGGATTTGGCGAATTCTTTTAAGGGCGTTGAGAAATCATACGCGATTCAAGCAGGAAGAGAATTAAGGGTTTTTGTAAGGCCGGGAGAGGTAAATGATTTGGAAGCCCGCCAATTAGCAAAAGATATTGCAGAAAGAATTCAAGAAGAAATAAAATATCCCGGAGAAATAATTGTTACCGTAATTAGGGAAACAAGAGTGGTTGAATACGCAAAATAACATTTGTCATTGACTATTCAAGGGTTTTCCCCTAAAATAATCCAAAACTTCTCCCGCCACATATTTTTAAAAAGCGGGACCCGCGGGGCGGGAAAAGGTCGTAATATTGTAAAGATTAAAAAGATAAAATATGACAAAAGAAAATTTAGTGGAATCAATTGTTAAAAAAACAGGTTGTTCCAAAAAAGACGCCATGGATTCTATAAATACAGTAATTGATGAAATAATTGCTTCTTTATCAAAGGGCAAAGAGGTGGCGATTGCCGGACTGGGAAAATTTGTTGTTTCTCCAAGAAAAGCAAGAACAGGAAGAAACCCAAAGACAGGCGAGAAAATAAATATTCCAGCAATGAAAGTGCCTCGATTTAAAGCGGCAAAGAATTTAAAAGAAGCTGTAAGATAGATTTCAAATCAAAAACCGTCCCGATAAATATCAGGGCGGTTTTTGATTTGATACGAGCAGCGAGAATCGAACTTGCGTCCTTTCCTTGTCCCGCAAAATACAGAGCGAAGCGACAATATTTTGCGAGGATCCCGTAAACAAGATTTATATGCGAGCAGCGAGAATCGAACTCGCGTCCACTCCTTGGAAGGGAGTTATTTTACCATTAAACTACGCTCGCTCAACATAAACTACTAATCTTATAATCTTATTTTTTCTCTGTATTAGCCGGGATCCACGAAAAACATAGTCATTCCATTCCTTGTTTTTCGGGAGAAGGGAGTTATTTTACCATTAAACTACGCTCGCGTTTTCGGGGAGCCGAGAATTGAACTCGGGCTGCATGTTTCTTCACCCTCCTAAATTTTCCTCAGAAAACTTGGGAGGGTGAACCCGGACTAAATTTTTATTTTCGGAGAGCCGGGATTCGAACCCGGAATAAATCCTCCCAAAGGACTTGTGCTGCCATTACACTACTCTCCGGTAAATAATACAAAAAATCCTAAACCCCAAATCCCAATGGCCAAACCAGATATAGAATGTTGAATGTAGAATATTGAATGTAGAATAGGAATATAGAATATAGAATATAGAATACTAGGACAAAATCACAAATTCAAAATTGAAAATTGTTTGGGGCTTGGGATTTACTTTTCCAAGCATTATTATAAGGTTTTTTGAGCGATTTGACCAGTACGCTTTTTATGAAAATAAAAAATAATAAACCCTATTATGAAAATAATCAACGATACATCAATAATTTCGCCGTATTTTCTGATTTCAGCCCAATTATTTCCAAGATAATAACCCAGATACGCTAAAAACGAATTCCACAAACCTGCTCCCACAATGGTATAAATAATAAATTTCAACAGGTTCATTTTTCCTATTCCAGCCGGAATGGAAATCAAGTGCCTGACAATGGGAATAAATCTGCTGAAAAAAATCGTCTTAGCGCCAAAACGATTAAAAAAATTTTCCGTGATTATCAAATGTTCTTCATTTAGCAACAAATATCTGCCAAATTTCTTTATCAAAGGCCGGCCGCCGAAAAATCCAAGATAATAAGAAATTAAAGAGCCAAAAATACTGCCTAGGGTGCTGGAAACAATAATTGGAATTGCGGACATTTTGCCTAAAAACCATAAAAATCCGGCAAAAGGCATTACTGCTTCACTGGGCACTGGTATTATCATACTTTCCAGAGTCATTAAAAAAAATATTCCGGCATAACTGCCAGTATCAATTATTTTGATAAAAAGATTTAAAAGTTGTTCAATCATTTATTTTAGCGGAAAATTCTTTATCCCAAAATAACTTCAAGTAATTCGGGAAATTCTGCCGTTCCCATATCATTCATTGTATAATGTCCGTGTCCTTTTAGTTTAATTACTTTTCCGAGCGAAGCCCGCCTTCGCCCTTACGGGCTTCGGCGAGGCGAAGGCGGAGGAGGTGGGATTTGAACCCACAAGCGGCTTTTACGCCGCGATGGATTAGCAGTCCATTGGAATACCATTATCCGACTCCTCCAAGAAAATTCAAAACTTAAAGCGCAAAATGTAAAATAAAGAATTTATTTAATGTTTTACGTTTTTCGCTTTGCATTTTACACTTCTTTTGTTTTACACTTTTCGTTTTGCACTTTACGCTTCCTATAATATACTAAAATTCGCTTAATTTCAAAAAAAAACGCTTAATCTCTGGCAATTACCAAGCCATAAACCTTTTTAGCTCCGAAATTTTTTAAAGTTTTTGCCGATTCTTCCAAAGTTGCGCCTGTTGTGAAAACATCGTCTACCAACAAGATATTTTTGCCTTGAATTTTTTTCTGGTCTTGGCAAAAAAATGCACCTTGGATATTTTCTTTTCTTTTGGCGCCGGATAAGTTCATTTGCGGTTCAGAATCCCTTATTTTTACCAAATTTTTCGTCAAAAGAGGCAAGTTTATTTGTTCTGAAAAATCGCGGCAAATTTCTTCAATATGGTCAAAACCCCTCCATCTTTTTCTTCTAGCGCTTGAAGGAACAGGAACTAAAAAATCAATTTCTTTGAAATCAAGCTCATTGAGAGCGACAAAATCAAAAAGCATTTTGCTTAAAATAGCGGATAATTTTTTAGAAAACGGAGAATATTTGTAGTTTTGGATGATTTTTTTGACGATAAAATTTTTGTAGCCGGTTGCCCAGTAAATTTTGTCCAAGGATTTTAATTCAGTTTTGGGCAGATTTTTATTTAATTGGAACCTATTTTCCAAAGGAATTAAAGAATAGCAGTCATAACATAAAAAATTATTATGTTTTCCGCAAACCAGGCATTTTGGAGGAAATAAAAATCTAAAAATGTTTTCTTTTAAAGAATTTTGATTTACCATCTTTATAAATTAAGGTATCATAAATTTAAGAGCTTAATCAAACCTTGCCTATGTTTTCTATTGAAGAAATTATTAAAAAAATAAAAGAAAAAGCGGTTTTTACTTTGGATTTTTCAAAAAAAAGTTATTTGGGGATTGACATCGGCACTTCTGCCATAAAAATTGTTGACCTTTCCATAAGAAGAAACAGGAAAAACCTTGAAAATTACGGCGAAGCAAAATCAAAATTTTTGTTTGGCAAATATTACAGAACCTCAAAAGGAACGGAAATTTTCCTTTCTGATAATGAGATAGCTGATGCCATAAAACAAATTATAAGAGAGGCGAAAATTGAAACCAAAGAAGCGACATTCGCTTTGCCTGATTTTGCGAGTTTTTTTACTCGTTTTGACTTGCCGCCAATGACAAAAGAAGAATTGCCGGAAGCTGTCAGGTTTGAAGCAAGACAATATATTCCTTTGCCCTTGTCAGAGGTGACGCTCGATTGGCAAATTTTAAGGGAAAGGGTCGTTTCCGGAAAACAAAAACAATTCAGGATTTTACTCGTCGCTGTTCCCCAAAGAACAGTTGAACAATACCTGGAAATTGCCAAAAATGTCGGCCTTGAAAAATTTGCCCTTGAAGCTGAGATTTTTGCTTTAATTCGTTCTCTTATCAAAAGCAGAGACGAGGAGAAAAAAAATATTTGTTTGGTTGATATCGGCGCCAGGACAACAAGCGTCAGCATAGTTGAAAAGGGAGAGCTTTTTATAAGCCACAGTTTGGACACTTTTTCAGGCAATATTTTGACAGCTCAAGTTTCGCGCTCTCTGAATGTGTCTTTGGAAGAAGCCGAGGAACTGAAAATAAAGTTTGGAATGGTTGACGAGTCGCAAAACCTAAGAATGATTTTACAGCCCCTGATTGACGATTTGGTTAAAAAAATAGAAAAAATTATCAGCAATTACGAAAAAGGAAATAATGAAACCTTGATTGAGGAAATAATTTTGACTGGCGGCGGCGCTCAGTTAAGAGGATTAAAAGATTATCTGGGTTTTGAGATATCAAAAGAAACAAAAATCGGAAATCCGTTTGAAAATATTTTTTATCCCCCGATTCTTGAAGAAAAAATAAAAAAAATTTCTTGTTCTTATTCGGTTGCTATTGGAGTTGCTCAAAGAAAAATTGTATAATAAAAAAAAGTTATGGCGATTGAATTTATTCCTAAAAATGACCAAACAGTTCCAGTTGAGAAATTGGCTTTCTTTATTTCTTTGGCAATTTTGCTGGTTGTTGCCGTTTTTTCCGTTTTTTTATATATTTCAAACCAGGAAAAAGAAAATACCAAGATAGAGATTGGAAACCAAATTATTCAAATACAAAGCCAAAAAATTGATGAGCTGGAGAGCCAAGTTCTTTTTAGAAAAATCCAGCTGGAAAAAGCCAAAGAATTGCTGTCTATCCATAAATTTCCCTCAAAAATTTTTGATTTTTTGGAAAGCAATTTAGCCAAAGGAATAAAAGTCAGCAAACTAGGCATTGTTTTTGATGAAAAAACAGCGACAGCCGTAATTGGAGGGAAGGCCGCTGATTTTAAAGATATTTCTCTTCAGGAAATTAATTTTAAAAAACAGGAAAACTTGGATAATTTTTTAATTTCCGAGATAAAACAAGACACAACGACAAGCAACATTGTTTTTTCTTCCATAATAAAATTCAAAGAAGAATTTTTAAGATTCAAAGAAGAATAAAATGAAACACATTTATACCATTGTAATAATTTTAGTTGTCGGCGTTTTGGGATTTTTTGTTACTTATCCTCAATATCAAAGAAAAACGGCGCTTGACAGTGAAATTGAATTTTTAAAAACTTCTTTGGAGAACAACAAACGATATTCCAACGAATTGAGCAGTTTAAAAGAAAAAATTGAAGCAAAGGAAGAAATGCAAAAAATAAATATTGCTTTGCCGACAGAAGAACCGATTAGCGAGGTTTTCAGATTTTTTGAAAAGCAAGCTGAAGATAACGGAGTGGCAATTTCTAATTTTGGTTTTGTTGTTCAAGAGCCGGCTATTTTGCCCGCTATGGGGCAATTCTCAACGCAACCCCAGGGAACCACCAGCGGCGAGGTTGTTTTTTCAGAGCCAAATTTCAATGAAATGACCGCGGTTCAAACCCAAGACGTTCTTTCCAGAAAAGCCAGCAGAAATTTCAGGCTGGACGAAATAAAAATAACATTCAAAATGAAAGGTTCTTATCAAGCGATAAAAAACTTTATCGCTTCTCTTGAAAAATCAGTCAGGTTGATTAGATTTGCGTCCATTGATATTGAGGAAAGCGCGAAAGATGAAAAGGGGGGAAAGGGTGATTTATTGGAGGCGTCAATAAGCACAAAGGTTTCCAATTACAAAATTATTAAGAAATAAAATGAATTTAATTTTTACCGAACAAAAGAAAAAAGAGAATATATTAATTGCGGTTTTAGCGATTGTTTTTTTAATAACTATTTTTAATGTCTGGAGGATTTTCTTTAAAACCGGAGGCACGACAACGGTTTTTGTAACCCAAGAAATTAGCAAAAAGGAAATAAAAGTTGATTTCTCTGTTTTTGATATGCCTGTTTTGAAAGCGTTAAGCGGCGATTATTTAAATGTTTTAGAAGAAACAGAAAAGGATTTTGGGAAAGAGAATTTATTTAAATAGTTTATGGCAAAAATAGTTCAGTTTTTTGTCCAAAAAGGAGTTTTGGACAAAACAAAGGCGACAGAAATTGAATTTAAATTAAGAAATTCTTCAAAAACAGAGGAGGAAATTTTATTTGAAGAAAAAACAATCACGGAAAAAGAAATTTTTGACGCCAAAAGCGATATTTTGGGAATTGAGTATTTAAAGGAAATTCCAGAAGAAGCAAAAAGCGAATTATTGAAATTGATTCCGGAAGATGTTTCCAAATTTTACAAAATGATACCAATTTTTGAAGGGAAGGGAGTGGTTGAGATAGGCATGGTTTATCCAGAAGATTTGGGCTCGCAAGAAGCTTTGAAATTTTTAGCAAGGGAGAAAAAAATAAATTATAAAGTTATCCTTATTGATTTTTCAACTTTTGATAAAATTTTCAAAAACTATCGGGAGCTGGATGAAGAAATGGGAAGAGCTTTGCAAGAACTTGAAGTTCAGTTAAAAAGCCCCCAGGCCGATTTAAAAGACATAGAAATGGAAGTGATTTCAGAAGAAGCGCCGACAACAAAAATGGTGGCAGTTATTTTGCGCCAAGCAGTGGAGGGAAAGGCGTCTGATATCCACATTGAACCAATGAGGAATAATTTAAGGGTAAGGTACAGATTGGACGGCATTTTGCATTCAAGCTTGGTTTTGCCTTTAAAAGCCCATCCCGCGATTGTAGCGAGGATTAAAATTCTTTCTAATTTAAAAATTGATGAATCCAGAGTTCCGCAAGACGGCCGTTTTTCCATAAAATTGGATAAAATAACAATTGATTTCCGCGTTTCAACCTTTCCGACATCATTGGGAGAAAAAGTTGTTATTAGAATTTTAGACCCCAGAGAAGCGGTAAAAAGCTTTTCCGATTTGGGCATTGAAAGCTTGAACTTGGAAATGATAGAAAGGGCGAGTAATAAGCCATATGGCATGATTTTGGTTACCGGGCCAACCGGTTCCGGTAAAACCACAACCCTTTATTCCATTTTGCGCAATTTAAACAAGGAAACGGTTAATGTTATTACTCTTGAAGACCCGGTTGAATATTTTATAGACGGAGTAAACCAGTCCCAAGTTAGGCCGGAAATAAACTACACTTTTGCCACGGGGTTGAGAAGCATTGTAAGGCAAGACCCGGATATTATTATGGTTGGAGAAATCAGAGATTCAGAAACAGCTTCTTTGGCTATTCACGCCAGCTTAACCGGGCATCTTGTCCTTTCTACCCTTCACACCAATGACGCCATTGGCTCAATTCCGCGCCTTATTGATATGGGCATAGAGCCGTTTTTGCTTCCTTCTTCGCTGGATGTTGTTATTGCCCAGAGATTGGTAAGAAAGATTTGTCCGTTTTGCAAAGAAAAAATTATGGCGCCGGAGCCGATTAAAAAAATTCTAACCGACGAATATAAAAATCTTCCGGAAATCTGGAAAAAAAATATTTCTTTGCAAAAAGAAATTTATACCTACAAGGGCAAAGGATGCAAAAAATGCAACAATGAAGGTTTCTCGGGAAGAATTGGAATTTTTGAAATTTTGGAAATTACGCCGGAAATATCCGGTTTGATATTTAAAAATTCCTCTGAAAATATTATTTTAGAGCAAGCGAAAAAACAGGGAATGATATCAATGCGTCAAGACGGTTTTATAAAGGTCATTCAAGGCATTACCACTCTTGAAGAAGTATTAAGAGCAACAAAATTATGACAAAAATTGTATTAGTGGAAGACGACGAGTTTTTAATAGATGTCTACAAGGCAAAACTGGAAAAAGAAAATTTTGAGGTTGAGGTTGTAAAAGAAGGAGACAAGGCCGTGGAGAAAATAAAAACAACAAAACCGGCGATTGTTTTGCTGGATATTGTTTTGCCTAATTTGGACGGCTGGGGAATTCTTAAAAATTTGAAAAACGACCCGGAGACCAAAGATATTCCGGTAATTGTCCTGTCTAATTTGGCGCAAGAAGAAGAAATTCAGAAAAGCATGCAACTCGGCGCAGCAAAATATTTGGTAAAAGCCCAGTATATTCCGTCTGAGATGGTACAGGAAATTAAAAAAATTTTATCATGAACGAGTCCCAAAAACTTTTAGATGAAGTCCTTTCAATAGCTTTGGCAGAACAATCTTCTGACTTGCATTTAGTTCCAAACAATCCGCCGATTTTAAGAGTTAACAGAAGGTTGGTGGTTTTAATAAAAAAGAAAAAACTTGATTTTAACGATACCCAGGCTTTGGCGTTTCTTTTAATGACTGAGGAACAAAAAGAAAACTTTGTTAAAAACAAGGAAATTGATTTTTCTTACACCTATGAGAAAAAGGCCAGATTCCGCGTAAATATTTTTTTCCAAAATGAAGGAATCAGCATTGCTTTGAGATTGATAAACAGGGAAATAAAAACAATCAGCGAATTAAATTTGCCAGAGGTATTGCATGAATTTTTAAAAGCGACCGAAGGGCTTTTTTTGGTTGTCGGACCTTCAAGCCATGGCAAATCAACTACTCTGGCGGCAATGATTGATGAAGTTAATCATCAGCAGCAAAGCCATATTTTAACAATTGAAGACCCGATTGAATATATTTTTGAAAACAATCAGTCAATAATAGAGCAAAGAGAAGTTGGCAAAGACACAGCTACTTTTGCAAAAGCCATCAGGGCCTCTTTGAGGCAAGACCCGGATGTGCTGATGATTGGGGAAATGAGAGACCAGGAATCAATGAGTACTGCTTTGACAGCGGCAGAAACAGGACATTTGGTTTTAAGCACTTTGCACACGATGTCAGCCAGCCAGACAATAAACAGAATTATTGATGTTTTTTCTTCTGAACAGCAAAATCAAATCAGATTCCAGTTATCCTCAACCTTATTGGGAATTGTTTCCCAGCGACTTATTCCTTCTACTGAAGGCGGATTAATTCCTGCTTGCGAGATTTTGGTTTCCAATCCAGCCATAAGAAATTTAATAAGAGAAAACAAAATACATGAAATTCCATTAATAATTTCAACATCAAGAGACGAGGGAATGGTTAGTTTGGATTATGCTTTGGGTGATTTAATAAGAAAGGACAAAATCAGCATGGAAAATGCTTTGAGATATTCTTTGAACCCAAACGAGTTAAGAAAGTTAATATAATAATTTAAACCTCAAGCCCCAAAACCCAATACCCAACAAAATCCCAAGCCCCAATCACCAAAAAGAAACGATTGGTCATTAGGGTTTGGGGTTTGATTGGTCATTGGGATTTGGGCATTGGAATTTTGAATTTTAAGATAATTTGTAATTATTCATTATGAAATTTAAGTATCAAGCCAGAACAAAAACCGGGGAGATAAAAACCGGAACAGTTGAAGCGGCAAACAAAGAAGTTGCTTTGGATATTATTCAAAAATACGGCTTATTCATTACTTTTTTAGAAAATATTGCCGAAGAAAAAGCAATTTCAAAAAGAATTGATTTTTTTAATAAAGTCAGCCAAAAAGATGTGGTTGTTTTTATGAGACAATTGTCAATAATGCTTAAAGCGGGCGTTACTCCGGTAGAAGCGTTAAATACCTTGGTAAAACAAGTCACAAATCCTCTTTTTAGGGAAAAAATTATAAAAATTTCCCAAGAAGTTGAAAGCGGCATGGTTTTATCAAGCGCTTTTGGTTTGTTCCCGGAAGTTTTCCCTAATTATTTTACCGCGGTTTTAAAATCAGGAGAATTAAGCGGAGAATTAGTCCAAACATTAAATTATCTCGCGGATTATTCGGAGAGCCAATACTATTTAAAGACAAAAATCCGCGGCGCTTTAACTTATCCGATTTTTGTGGTTTTTATTTCTTTTGCGATTTTTATTTTTATGATGATTTTTGTTATTCCCAATATTACCCAAATTCTTATTCAAAGCGGCCAAGAATTGCCGTTTAGCACGAAAATGGTGATAAAAATGTCGGAAATTTTTCAAAAATACATTTTATTTATTTTAGGAGGAATTTTTGCAATTGGAGCGGTTATTTTTAAATACTGCACCAGCGGCGAAGGAAAGGGCAGGTTTGACGAATTAACGCTAAAGCTTCCAATTATTTCTCCTTTTTTTATCAAAGTGAATGTCAATAATATAGCCCAAAATTTGGCGACCTTGATTAAAGCAGGGGTTCCGATTATTCAGAGCTTGGAAGCGGTTGAAGAGATTGTTTCCAATTCTTATTACAAAAAAATTATCAGAGATGTTAAGGAAAATGTCAGCAAGGGAAAACAAATGAGCGAAATTTTTGAAAAATATCCGGAAGCAATTCCGCCGCTGGTAACCCAAATGATTTATGTCGGCGAAAAAACAGGGAAATTGAACCAGGGGCTGGATTATGTTGTTGAGTTTTTCCAAAAAGAAATTGAATCGGTTACCGAAGAGTTTTTATCAATGATTGAGCCAGTATTGATAGTTTTTCTGGGTATAATGGTGGCGTTTTTAGCTATTTCTGTTTTAATGCCAATTTACCAAACAATGAGTTTTTAAATTATCCACAGATGCGGTTTGATGATTGGCAGAAAATAGGTTATTATTTTTTAAAGGTCATTTTTTAAAATGCTTTAAAATATGTTAAAACAAAAAGGTTTCACATTAATTGAATTATTGGTGGTAATTGCCATTATCGGGCTTTTGGCTTCAGTGGTTTTAGTTAGTTTAGGCGGGGCAAGGAAAAAAGCTCGCGACGCGAGAGGCCAATCAGACCTTAGGCAAATTGCAACAGCAATGGAGATGTATTATGACAGCAACTACGCCTATCCTAATCTTGGGACAACCTTTGTCGCTGTGACAAACCTAGCGGCTTTAAACCCATATTTGAATCCAGTTCCAACTTCAAGCGGCGTAAGCGTTTATTATTGGAAAAACAAGACAGGCGTTCAGGATTATTGCGTTTATTTCACCATGGAATCGCCCAGCGCAACAACCTATTTTTACGTGAGCAATAGCGGCGCTTCTTCAACAACAGTGCAAGCCCAAATATGTCCGTAGATTATATTAACAGAGATTTAAAAGAAAGGTCGTTAATTTAATTGATTCACCCTGTTAAATAATTTTGTCAAAGACAAAATTGTTGCGAAGCAACATTTAACAGGGTAAAAAAACAATGTTAAAACAAAAAGGATTCACATTAATTGAATTATTGGTGGTAATTGCCATTATTGGAATTCTTGCTTCAATAGTTTTGGTAAGTTTGGGAGGAGCGAGGACAAAAGCCAGGGACGCGAGAAGACAGAGCGATATTAGGCAAATTGTAACAGCCCAGGAAATGTATTACGGAGATACAGAAGTATATTATACTGAAGCTGGGACAGAATTGGTTGGTCCAATTGGCGCCTATCTTTCCCCGGTTCCGAAAGACCCAAGCACTGCTGTAGGATACCATTGGTTTGATAATACTGCCAAAAACCAGCAATTCTGCATTTATGCAACACTAGAAGGCGGAAAATTTTTCGCAGGTTCTAATAGAGGAACAAAACAATTAGATTTAGCGCCAGCAAACCTAGATTGTTGGTAATTTGTTTCAGATACAAACCAAAACACCCCGATAATCGGGGTGTTTTGGTTTGTGTTTTGTGTTAAAATCTGTAAAAAATCCCAGCATTGTTTACAAAATAATTCTTAGCGCGCAGAAACACTGCTGAAAAAAATGTTTCGGAAACCGAGCGGGCATGGCGCTTCGGCAGCTCCTTCTTTTCAGAACCGCCTGTTCGCTTGCTCCAGCGGCAAGCGCCAGGCTCGGTTCTCATCCCGTT
>JAUYFS010000030.1 GCA_030689665.1 bacterium | reverse complement strand
TTACAAAACGTCAAAAACAGGCCTTAGATTTTATCACCTCTTTTCAAAAAAAGAAGGGATTTTCGCCTTCCCTCGAGGAAATAAAAAAACACCTTAAACTATCCTCCGTTTCTACGGCTCACCACCATGTTAAAAAACTCCATGAATCGGGCTATTTAAAAAAGGAATACAATCAGCCGAGATCGGTATCAGCAAGAAACGAGAAAGCGACAATTGAAGTGCCGTTAGTCGGAACAATAGCGGCTGGACAGCCAATTGAAGCAATAGAAACGCTTGGCGAAACAATAACCGTCTCAAAAGATGAAGTCGGAAAATATGGGAAAAACTACGCCCTGAGAGTTCAAGGCAATAGTATGATTGACGAAGGGATTTTTGACGGGGATATTGTTGTTATTAGAAAACAAGAATTTGCCGACAATGGGCAAACAGTTGTTGCTATAATTGACGACAACGAAGCAACACTAAAAAAACTTTACAGAGAAAAAAATCGAATTAGATTACAGCCGGCAAATCCAACACTTTTTCCTATTTATAGAGAAGAAATTGAAATTAGAGGAGTCGTTGTAAAAATCATCAGAAATTTAGAAACGCAAATCGAAAAGGAAAAGGTTAAAGACGAAAAATATATTAGAAGGATAGATTATTCATGGGATTATCGGGGCGAGAAAACAAAAACATATACTCACGGAATACATACATATCCGGCAATGTTTATTCCACAAGTCGCAAGACGGCTTTTAGAAAATTATAGCCAAGCAGGAGAAACGATCTGCGATATTTTTTGCGGATCTGGTTCCGCACTGGTTGAAAGCAAACTTTTAGGCAGAAATGCTTTTGGCATTGACTTAAATCCTTTGGCAATCTTTTTAGCAAAAGCTAAAACAATGCCAATCAATCCCTCAACGCTTACGAATGAATATTTTAAACTTCTTTCCGAAATTGAAAAAATAAAAGAAACGGAAATAAAAAAGCCGATTTTTAATAACATTGATTTTTGGTTTAAAGAAAAAGTTATTATTCAATTAGCAAAAACCAAAAAGGCAATTTTAAAAATAAAGGATGGGGATATAAAAAATTATTTTATGGTTTCGTTTAGTGAAACCGTGCGATTATCATCAAACACAAAAAGTGGCGAGTTTAAGCTCGTCAGAATAAAAAAAGAAAAGTTAGAAATTTATAACCCCGATGTTTTAGGAATTTTCAAAAAGAAAACAGAAGCAAATATTAAGGGAATGACTGACTTCTACAAAGATGTAAATAAAAAAACTTGGACTAAGATAATTTATGGCGATTCCTCAAAAGCCAATGGTATAAAAGACAATTCAATTGATTGTATTATAACTTCTCCGCCTTATGGAGATTCAAGAACAACGGTTGCTTATGGCCAATTTTCTCGTCTATCAGCGCAATGGATAGATATTTTTGAAGATCCAAATAAAGCTTCTGGAGTAGATAATGAATTGCTTGGCGGAAAAGCGACCAAAACCCTTGAGCATACGCTGGATTCAAAGTATTTAAAAGATTCCTTAAATAAAATTGCAAAAATAGACGAAAAGAGAGCTAAAGATGTTTTGAGTTTTTATATTGGTTTGAATGATTGCCTCAAGCAAGTTCATAAAATATTAATGTCCAAAAAATATTTTTGCTTGGTTGTTGGCAACAGGCTTGTAAAACAAGTAAGAATACCAACGGATTTTATAATCGCAGAGTTGGGCGAAAAAATTGGCTTTACTTGTGAAGATGTTTTTGTTAGAAATATCCCCGGCAAAAGAATGCCTATTAAAAACTCACCCACGAATATCGTCGGAGCAATAGAGGAAACAATGAATAAAGAGAGTGTTGTTGTTTTGAGAAAAAACTAAATAATTTGAGTAAAATTATCAAAAAGGTGTAAAAAATCTCTTTTATTTATTCTGAAACCAGTGCCGTGGTCATGATATTTTCCTTTATTCTTTCCACTCCTATAAACGCCTATTCTAATATCAATTTTCAATTTATCGTTTTCAACGGCAGACTTAAATTTATTGATATTAAGATTTGAAAGTAAATAAGCTTCTGTAAAATGGAACTTCTCATTTTTGGTTTTTCGCTCGCCTTTTGTTTCTGCAAAAGCCAATAATATTTTATCTGATTTTGCTTTCAAAACATCGTCAAAAATGGAAATAGGCCAATAGGATTCTATTTTAGATTTATTTTTTAAAACAAGTTTTTCACCCTCAAAAACAACTTTGAATGATTGTGGATTTTTTCGCGACCCGCAAACCGTGGAATGTAAATTATACTTTCCCTCTTTGTCCAAATATTTATATTTTTCAAACAAGACTTTATTTATTCCTTTTGGCTCTGGCGATTTTGTGGCAACGGTAAGCATACTGCCAGAATCTATTCTTTTAGCTTTTAATTCAACATTGCCAACATCAGGAAGTCGTAAATTATTTTCTTTAATTCCTAAAAGATCCTCGAGGGTTTTACCAATGCCCGTATCGTGTGCTCTGTGAGTTTTAACAAAACCCATCGCTTTAATTTTTTCTAACTGTTCTTTTAATTTTCGTAAAGTAATGGTCATATCTATTTCTTAATAAAATAATCTAATGACTTCTTGTAAGTCTTTGCAAATTCTTTTAATTGAACAACATCTATTCTTCTTTGTCCTGCCTCAATTTTTGAGATAAAAGATTGCGTTTTTCCCAAAAGCTCCGCTGCCTTTTCCTGGTCTAAACCCGCCTCGATTCGGGCTTTTTTCAATTGCTCAACTAAAAATTTGTGGTCTTTTGAATAAATTGTTTTGCTCATACTTGTTTCCTTAATAGTTATATGTTATATTCCATAGTGTAATATGCCAAACTGGAATATACAAAATATTGGGAGTTCCTTAATGTTGCGCGCGAATGGGCAGGGAGGGTCAAGCGCAACTGTATTGGCAACGCATTTCGCAAAGCGAAATACGAAATTCGGCGGCGGCGGAAAAGCGAGGGCGGGCAAAAATTCCTTCCCCCCAACCCCCTTCCTTTTTGCCCGCCCGAGCGGAAAAGTTTTTCAAAATTCAGCGTTCGGATTTTCGCTAAAAAAAGTTCGGATTTCGTTCAGAGTTTGGAGCCTAGGAGTGAAAAATAAAAAAAACCCACAA
>JAUYFS010000025.1 GCA_030689665.1 bacterium | reverse complement strand
GAGTTAATTCCATTTCCGGCATCACTGACCTTTTTTCCTCGGCGACTTCCTCTTCTAATTTTTTTCCATAAACAAGCCCTTCATAAACCCTTTTGGAAACCGGCCTTGTTTTTGGTTTACTGGGTCTTTTTGCCAATTTGTCCACAAATTCCCTGGCATTTGTGAAAAATTTTGATTCCACATCTGTCACGGCATGAAAATTCAACTGGACCCATATATGCTCGCCGTCTCTGGTTTGGGTTGCCATTGCTTCCAACAAGCTGGATAAGGGATCTAATCTTTTTTCTTCCTTAACGCTTTCTCCCCCGCTTTCAAAAAATCTTGAGAGCGTTCTTATCGGAAAAAAATCTTTTTTGCTGGTAAAAACCAAATCAGCTCCGAACAAATCCCAATCATTATTAGGCGCTGTAAGAGGAATTTTTTTGGTATAATCTTCAACCTCTGCTATTTCAGCGTCTGGAAATTGGCCAAAAATACAACCCTCAATTGATTGTTTAAAACTTCTGTCCATAACCATGTAAAAACGCGGAATCCCGTTGTCAGAAGCAATCTCCAAACTTAATGCAAGGTCATATTTGCCCAAAAACCATTTTTCTTTCCAGTTTGGCGGGTCGTAAAGTGGAGCCCAAAAACAATTAAGGGTTTGTTCCATTGCCTTTAGGGGTTTCATAACATCAGGAGGCAATTTTATTTCAAGAACAATTTTGGAAACATTTTGGCTGTCCCATTTAGTTTCTATCCAATAAAGGTAAATAACGACAAAAAAACGCCAAAGCAAAAAAGGCGCGAAAAACCACCACCAATTTTTAATCAGTTCAATAAGGTAATAAAAAAGATAGAGAGCGAAATAAATTATTTGCGCAATCTGAATTTCCATTTTTTTAAAATAAATGGCTTATTATCGTATAATAGCATTTATATTTTCTTGCGGGAATACCGCGGACAAATCAACTAACAAACGCAAAAAAATACATAAATCGCAAAATTTCGTCTTGCGAAATTTTGAAAGCGCTTGCTTGCAAGCGCTGTGGGCTATGCCCATAGATTTTTATTTCAAATGATAGAAACCTTCCTGATTTTTTTGAAAAATATCTTTATCGTACAAAGCGCTTATGATGGTATTCGGTTTAACCAATCTGTGTTTTGCAACCTCTTCCAAAATTTCGTCTTTTGAAAGCGACTTTGGAGATTCTTCCAAAATTGAAACAATAATTTCTTTCAAAACCCCGTCTTTAAATCCCCTTTCTTTCAAACCATAACAACCCCTGCCAACCAAAACAAACCTGTCGTCTTTTATTAATTCATTGTGCAAACTTTGAATATGGACTTTTCTGGAAATGTCCAATTCTTCTATCATTTTCGCTATTTCTCTGAAATGAAGCGGTTCCTGCTTGTTTCTCAAAACAACATACGCTTTGTCCCTTAATCCTCTTGGCTTTATTTCAGGCCAGTGGATTAAACCGATTTTTCTGTCCAAACCGTATTCAATGGGCTTAAAAACTTCAAAACAATTTCTGTATGTTTCTTGCGGAATTTCCAAACCAACCAAACTTGAAATTTTAATTGGGAAACCGACGAAAAATTCATTTTCGTCAAGCGGCTGATTGATTTTTTCCAACTCAGCAATTGAGGATTTTAAAAGTTTTTTCAATTCGTCTATTTTTGATTTGTCAGTTGCCCAAAAATTATAAAACAAATCATCTTCTTTGTGCCTGTAAAAATCGTCGTTCAAATATAAAATAAATAAAAGGTAAGGGAATCCTTCTTTTAAGCCAAGCGCTTCGGAAATTTTGTCTTCTTTTTTAAAACCGCCCTGGGAATCTAAAAACTCTTTGATTTTTTCAGTAATTTTTTGGAATAAATCGCCTTTAGTTTGGTTTTTTATCCTTTCTATGGCTTTTTTTTCTATTTGCCTGACTCTTTCCCTGGTAATATTAAAATTTTCCCCTATTGATTCAAGGGTTTCTTTTTTTCCTTTTTCAAGGCCAAATCTTCTTATCAAAACCTCCCTTTGCCTGTCGTCAAGAAGCTTTAAAAGATATTTTGCCGCCTCTAATATCTGTTTGTCTTTTATTTGTTGTTCCATATTTTTTTAAAAATAACAATTTTTACCAAAAAAGTCAAGGGCAGAAAAACGTAAAGCTAAAAGCGAAAAACGTAAAACAAAAAACGTAAAATAAAGGTTTTTATTAAAATTATTTCTCGGTTTTATAAAAATACCAACTTACCAAAACCGAAGAGGTTAAAAAAAGCGAGGAAAAAGCGCCAACAGAAATGCCTAAAATTAAAGCCAGAGAAAAATATTTCAAAGATTGCCCCGCCAAAAAGAAAATGGCAAGAAGCGGAAATAATGTAGTCAATGAAGTTCCCAAAGAACGAAAAAGGGTTTGGTTTAAACTGACATTAACAATTTCTTGATAATCGTTTTTGTAATATTTGTTGGAATTCTCTCTTATCCTGTCAAAAACAACCACAGTATTATTTATTGAATAGCCAACAATCATCAAAAGCGCGGTGATAATTGGAATTGTTAATGAAATATTATAAAAATGCCCCAAAACACTAAAAACTCCCAATACAATTATTAAATCATAGGCAATGGTAAATAAAGAAGAAACTCCATATTGCCAGCTTTTAATCGGATATGACACCTGTTTGAAAGAAAGAGTGATATAAAAAATAATCGCGATTAAAGCTAGGGCGACAACAAGTTTTGTCCTTGATTTTAATTCGGCTCCAATCACAGAACCAATACCCTCAAAACTAATTTCTTCAAAATTCCATTTTTCTTTTAATTTGTTCTTTAAATCTTGGTGTTTCGCTTCATTAATATACGGCAATCTTATACTCATTTCTTTTTCTCCAACTGGCTGAACATTAAATTGGTCTAGTTTTTCAGTTTTTAAAATTTCTTCCACTTCTTGGTTTGAAGGCCTATTATCGCTAAAAGAAAGCTCCAAAATACTGCCGCCGGTAAATTCAATGCCATAATTAAATCCATATAATAAAAAACTCGCAATGCTTCCAATTAAAAGCGCTCCTGTTATTAAATAATAAATTTTTCTGTATTTGATAAAATTAACCATATTTATTGGCTTAAAACCACAAAAATTTTATTTTCCCTATTTTTGTTTCTGCAAACAGCAACAAAAATATTCTCGTTATAAAAACAGCTGAAAGTATGCTCATTAAAACTCCAATGCTTAGGGTCAAAGAAAATCCTTTAAGAAAACTGGCGCCAAAAGCGAAAAGAATCACGGCAACAATTAATGTCGTGGCATTCCCGTCTCTGATTGACGGCCAAGCTCTTTTAAATCCATTTTCAACAGCAGAATTCAGGTCTTCTCCTTCTTTTAATTCTTCTTTTGTTCTCGCAAAAATAAGAATATTAGCGTCAACAGCCATGCCTATTGATAAAATAAAACCGGCAATTCCCGATAAGGTAAGCGTTACCGGAATTAATTTAAAAATAGCCAGGACAAAAATAACATACATAATTAAAGCGATTGAGGCGATTAAGCCCGGGAATCTATAAATTAAAATCATAAAAATAATCACGGCAATAAAGCCGATTAAACCCGCTTTTACGCTTGAATCAAGAGAAATTTGCCCTAAAGTAGGTCCAACTGTTTGTTCGGAAACCAATGTTATCGGAACCGGCAAAGCGCCTGCGCTTAAATTTTCAGCTAATTTTTTTGCATATTCAACAGTAAATTCGCCCGTTATTCTCGCTTTTCCGCCCGGTATTTTTTCATTGACAACAGGAGCTGAAATTGGAATTCCGTCTATAAAAATAGCCAGCTGTTTGCCAATGTTTCTTGCCGTAATTTGTTCAAATAATTTAGAACCCTCGGAATTAAATTCAATCATAACAACCGGTTTATAGGTTGTTTCGTCAAAACCAATTTCCGCTTTTTGCAAATATCTTCCTGTCAATTCGGTCTCTGAAAAAATCGGCTCATTGGTTTCAGTTGTTTCTCCGGACATCTCCCTGAATTCCAAATATGGAGTTTGGCCAATCATATCAATCGCTTCTTTTATGTCTTTAACGCCAGCCAGTTCAACAATCAAGCGCTGCTTGCCGCCAACTTTTTGAGTTTGAATCAACGGCTCTTGAACTCCAAAAATATTAACCCTTCTTTCTATAATATCTTTTAACCCGTCCATTACCCTGGAATAATCAGTATCCTTAATTTGAGAAACATCCGCTTCATATATTAATCTCGTGCCGCCCTGCAAATCCAAACCGGTGCGAAATGGAATATTGGGGAAATTTTTTATGTTCAAAAATTGCGAAAAACTAAAAACAGCGGCAATAATTGCTAGCACAAAAATAAAAAAAATTTGTAAAAACAGAATATTTCTTTTTGACATTGTTTTTATTATATTTATTTTCCCAAAAAATTCAAGCGATTTAAACTTATTTTTGACTTTTGACTTTTTTAATGCGCCCGTCTCGCCCTGTCCGTCTATCCCCTTTTGGGGCTGACGAGTGGGCGGACGAGGCGATGTGCTCTTGGCAGGAATCGAACCTGCGTCTAGGGCTTAGGAGTCCCTTGTTCTATCCACTGAACTACAAGAGCAAAAAACTAAATAAAAAATCAAATATCAAAAATCAAAGTGTAAATTAAAATGCGAAAATGCGCTACTTTTTACTCTTTAATGTTAAGATACTTGAACCTATTATTTTTGATATCTCATCTATTTCTTTTAAAAACCAATCAACCCTTTCCGCAATTTGCGGAAATGATTCTTTTGTTAAAATCAGCCAGTATTTTGTTTCATTCGCAGACTTTAAGGCAATTTGAAAAAAATTTGTGTACTCTTTCTTAGAACTTGATGCTTTTGCTTCAACAATATTCGCTCCAACAGACGTTGAGCTGCGAATAAGTTGATCAATAATAGATAGAGGCGCCTTTTCTTTTTTTAATTCCTCGGTAAGGTTTATTATTCTCACCGAAAATTGTATTAACCTTTCAATAAAATCTTTTTTGAATTTTTCTTTGTCATTTTGCATTTTGGTTTTTTATTTTTGATTTTTGATATTTGATTTTTTATTTTCTCCGGGCTCCCTTACTTTTTGATTTTTGTCTACCCCGTAGCAAACTTGCCTGCCCCGTATAATTCCAAAGGAATTTGTTCGGAGTTCTACTTCGGGGATATTTTATTTTTGATATTTGATTTTTGATATTTGATTTTATTCTGGGGGGACCTAGGGGAGTTGAACCCCCTCTAAAAGCTCCACAGGCTTCTGTGCTGCCATTACACCAAGGTCCCCATCAATGAAAATCCCAAATCCCAATGACCAACAAAGCCCTAAGTCCTAATGCCCAATTATTTATTTTTGGGATTTAGGACTTGGGATTTTGTTGGGTATTGGTCATTGGGGCTTAGGGCTTATATTTTATATTTTGCGTTTTGCGTTTTGAATTTTTGGGGTGCGGGCGGGAGGACTCGAACCCCCACGGGTTACCCCACACGGTCCTAAGCCGTGCGCCTCTACCAATTTGGCTACGCCCGCAAAAATGGTTTGGCTATTTTATATTTACGCCCTCCCCAACATAAAAGCGCAAAATAACTCTTTTATTCTACCATTTTTTACAAAAAAAGAAAGCGCTGCGTGAATAAACCAAGCAACGCTTTCTTTTTTAATCCAAACTATAACAAAGCCAAAGCAATACTAGGAATTACTTTAGCCAAAATCGCGATAACAATTCCGTAAATAGCGTATGTTATTATGTTCTTTCCTTTCAGAAAACCCTCATCACTTCCCTGCGAAGTTACAACTGTAAATCCTCCATAAGCAATCATCAGGGTTGCGATAATAATCAATGCTGTGAAAAGAAGATTTGTCGCTCTTAAAATTGTGTTAAAAAGACAGCAAACGCCCAATTTTGGCTGCGATGCTATGTCTATGGTTCCTGAACAGTTTACATCTCCAATAGTAATGCTTTGTACCATTGTACAGCCCTTAATCACCTCAAATGTGTCTGCCGCAGCAACAAAACCAACAGCAACAAATGTTAAAACCAGTAATATCGGTATAAATTTCTTTAATTCCATATTTTTAAGTAATCTTTAAAATCGATTTTAACCGACCTTTAAGACAAGATTCCATGGATAATGGAAATTATTGCCCTGCTTAATAAAACCAAGATTAGTCCAATTATAGCATAAAAAATCATTGCTTGCGCTGTTTTTACTTTATTTGGGTCGCCTTCTGAAGCCATATAAAGGAAGGCTGCATAAACAATTATTAATGGAACAATAATAAGCGCCAGTATTGTCACAAAATCTAAAATATGGCTGATTAATTCTTCAAAAGTGCTGTAAGAAAGCGGATTATCAATAACTGTATTGCCTGCGGAGATAGGGGTCAGGGGAATTGCCGCGGAAAAAACAACAAATAGAAAAACAACAGTAAAAACCAGCTGCAAATTATTTTTTAGCTTTTTAGCCATTATTTATATTTAACAAACTAGCAACTAAAAAGCAAATCAAAGTTGTGGAAAATTAACAAACCTTTCAATTAAAAGCAAAAGGAAAAAAGAAACAAGGCAGATATTAAGCAAATTTTTATATTTTTCTTTATTTACCGCTATGGCCAGATAAAACAAAAAAGCTATTAATAAAAAAATGGCTAAAAAATCAGAGCTTAAAAAAAGAGGAAGTAAGGTCGCAGGAAAAATCAAAAATAAAAAATTATCTAATTTGTGGCTATTTTCCAAACCAAAAACGCACGCCGTTGTTTTCAGCCCTGCCCTTTTGTCAGATTCATAATCAGAAATTTGATTTTTCATTTCAAAAATCAAGGAATAACAAAAAACAGATAAACCCAATAAATAATATGCGTTGATTATTTCCGAATTAAAAGCAAAAAACGGAAGAAAAAATAGAAATAAACCAGCAAATAAACCATGCGAAACAAGGTCTAATAAAAACCTGTTTTTAAACCTAAAAGGAGGAGCTGAATAAAAAAACGAAAGAATGGTTGCGGCTAAATAAAGCAAAAAATAATTAATTCCAAAATAAAAAGAGAAAAAGACCCCAAAAAAAGCCAGAGCCAAAGAAAAAATAAACGCGCTTTTATAATCTATTTCCCTTCTTGCAACAGGATTTTTCTTTAATTCGTTTAGTTTATCCTCTTCCACATCAAAGCACTCATTGATTGAAAAACCAAAACCCAAATATAAGGCGACTGTTAAAAAAAACACTAAAATATCAAAAAATGAATTTAAAAATCCTTTAGCTAATAAAAATCCTAAAAAAACAATAAAAAAATAACCCTTCCATCCTTTTAGGCGCAATAAGTGAAAATATGGCATTAAATTAGCAAGCACTGAATTTATCATAACCAAATCTAATCAAAAAAATCTTTATATCTTTTTTTTATTAAATCAACAGATTTTCTTGGATAATCCCCGAAACAATAACTAAATAAAGAATTATCTCTTTTTATGTTCCCAAAAAGATTTATGTATGTTCCTGCAAGAATCTTTTGCATTAAAACCTTGGTATATCCATCTCTTTCAAATCTTCTTGTTGATTCAAATATTTTTAATTCTCTAAGAAAATCAAATTTTCCGAATTTTCCGGCTCTGTTTATATAATCCCAGTCCTCATTCATTTCTATTGTTTCGTCAAAGCCATTAATTTTTAGGTGCAAGTGTTTTTCTATAAAAATACAAAGGCCGGGCGCTTGCGGCTTTACGACTTGCATTCCTGTATAATAAATATTTTTAAGCCCAAAAATTGCCTCATCAATTTTTTTATCGCTTATTGGGTCAATAAAGCAAGACGCCACATTAAAATTTCTTTTTCTATACAAATAAAGGAGTTTTTCTATAAAAAAATCTGGCAGAACAACATCTGAGTCCAAAAAAAGTATTGAATCTCCCCTCGCTTCTTTTGCTCCATTATTTCTGCCTTTTGCCGGACGACCGCCATTAACAATTTTAGCTCCCCATTTTTGAGCAATCTCTCTTGTTTTGTCTTTAGAACCAGCATCGGCAACAATAACTTCAAGGTTTTTAAATGTTTGTTTGCTTAAAGAAGCCAAAAGATATGGCAAATAAAGCTCTTCATTTAGGGTTGGCACGACAATGGAAAGAAGTCGCGCTCCGTCTTTGTCTATTTTCATATATTTTTTATATTATTGAAAAAACAATCCCAAAAGTCAATGATTCCAAACCTTGCAAAATTCATAATTTGTGTTTATAATTTAAACCAAATCTGATTTTCCCGATTTTATCGGGATCCCGCCTACCAAAAAATAAAAAATAAGCGGCGGGATAGAAAATTTATGAGTAAAGAAACAAGTTTAATTCAGGAACAACTTAAACAAAATTTGCCGGACATAAAACCCGGCGATTTAGTTCGTGTTCACCAAAAAATAAAGGAAAAAAACAAAGAAAGGATTCAGGTTTTTGAAGGAAGAGTAATAGCCAGAAAACACGGGAAAGGAATAAACGCAACCATAACGGTAAGAAAAGTTATAAGCAATGTTGGCGTTGAAAAAATCTTTCCCATCCACTCCCCAAATATTGAAAAAATTGAAATAGCCCAAAAAAGCAAAGTAAGAAGAGCTAAACTTTATTATTTAAGAGATGTCAGTCCTAAAAAAGCGCGCCTTAAAAAAATAGAATTCAAAGAAGCTGTTGCTGTTGAAGAAGAACCGGAAGAAACAGTCAAGAAAGAAGAAGTCCCGCCGCAGAATCCTTAATTGTCCCGCCGCATATATTTTATTTTAGTCGGCGGGACCCCGAAAAAATCGGGGGTAGGCGGGATCCCGATAAATCGGGAAAAAAACAACAGAACCATTGGAAAAACCACTGGAAGAAAAAAAAGAATAAATTTACACAATATCTATTTGCCGGGAAGGCAAAATTGTCCCGATCCCGAAAAAGTCGGGAGCAGATTTACCCTGCACAAATGGTGGGCGGGTGGCGAAATTGGTAGACGCACTACCTTGAGGTGGTAGCGCTCGCAAGAGCATGGGAGTTCAAATCTCCCCTCGCCCACAATTTGGGCTCGTAGCTCAGCTGGTTAGAGCGCATCGTTGACATCGATGAGGTCTCCAGTTCAAGTCTGGACGAGCCCACACAAAAAAGTCAAAACTCAAAGCTCAAAAATCAAAAGTAAAAAAATTATACCAGAAACCAAAACCGTCCCGATAATTATCGGGACGGTTTGTGGTTTGTGTTTTAAATCTCTTCTAAAATTTCAATGTATCCCAGCTTAACTCCAAAATTCATTGCTTCTTCCCTGCTTGGCTGCCAAACATCTATCTGGATTTTTTTGCGAGCGTTCATTCTGTCCTCAATCTCAAAAATTTCGTCTCCAAAAACAGCAGGAATCCTAATTTTTGTCCCAAAAGGCAAAAAGTTGGCTGCAACTGTTCCCCAATGGACCCAGCTTCCGGAAGCAGTAATAAAGGGGTCATTTTCTATTTCATTGTCTGTTTCCCAAATTGAAGAAGAATAAGCAGTCATAAGAACAAATATCTCTTCTTTAACCAAGTATTCCGGACTTGCGCCAGAAGCGCCCTTTAAGGAATTGCTCTGTACGGCAACAATTGGGTCTTGCTCAAATTTGTTGATTGTTTCTTGCTGGTATGCCATAATTTTGTCTTCTTTCCCCTGAAAATCCAAAGGCAATACTAACAACAAAAAAACCATTAACAAACCTAAGCTAAAATTTCTTTTTTCGTTACAATTCATATAAAAATCTTAAGTTCCCGCAATTTTTTTAATTTTTTTGGAAAGCGGGATCCCGACGAATCGGGAAAAATTAAAAATTTCAAAACCTTTTCTATATA
The DNA here is from genome assembly GCA_030689665.1 of bacterium. GTDB lineage: Bacteria > Patescibacteriota > Minisyncoccia > Minisyncoccales > JAUYFS01 > JAUYFS01. Next base: position 3,272 of record JAUYFS010000025.1, on the reverse strand, counting down.
AAAAACCCCAGCACTCGGGGTTAATTTTATTTTAGCAAATACCAGAAATTTGTCAAGGGCAAAAAATGAAATTTAAAGCGTAAAACGCAAAATGCAAAATAAATTATCCCAAAGTATTCCAAAGCTCAAATTGTTCCAAATGAAGCCCAAATGTCAAAATCCAAACAAATCTTTTAATTCTTTTGGGCTTTAAACTTGATTTTCCCGCCTTGCGGGATCCCGCCTACGAAAATAAAATATATGTGGCGGGAGGAATAATTTGGATTTGGACTTTGGGTTTAATGTTTTACGCTTTTCGCTTTGCGTTTCTTTTGTTTTGCGCTTTGCGCTTTACGCTTTGCGCTTTGTTCTGCGCGCCTACGAGGAGTCGAACCTCGATCTCAGGCTCCGCAAGCCCGTGCTCTATCCATTGAACTATAGGCGCAGAAAAGGTAGGCGGGTAAGTTGAACTACGAGGGCTTCTTTTTATTATAAATTTTTTTGCTAAAATAAAGCAATGCGAATTTTAGGAATTGAGACATCTTGCGACGAAACAGGCATCGCAATTATAGAAGCTAATCGCGAAAATAAAAAGAGAGAATTTAAAATTCTTTCTGATTTGGTATTTTCCCAAGTAAAAATCCATAAAAAATGGGGCGGCGTTGTGCCGGGACTAGCAAAAAGAGAACACCAAAAAATTCTCATTCCCCTTTTAAAACAATCCCTTGAAAATCCCGGTTTATTAATAAAAGAAAAAACAGTCGCAAATAAAAAACAAATGGCAATGATAAAAAAAATCCTGTCCAGAGACGAAATTTTATTAAAGAAAATTTTTCCTTTCTTATTCTTCTATAAAAAACCCGCTATTGACTATATTGCCGTAACCCAAGGCCCTGGATTAGAACCAGCGCTTTGGACAGGAATAAATTTAGCCAAAGTTTTGTCTTTTTTCTGGAAAATTCCGATTATCCCGATAAACCACATTGAATCTCATATTTTTATCAACTTTCTAAAAACAGACCTGAAAAAATTAAAAATGCCGGCCATTTCCTTGGTTGTAAGCGGGGGCCACACCCAGCTGATTTTAATGAATAAAATTTTCAATTATAAAATCATTGGAGATGCCAGAGACGATGCCGCCGGCGAGTGCTTTGATAAAACCGGCAGATTGCTGGGAATTGATTATCCCGCGGGACCGATAATTTCAAAACTTTCGCAAAAAGGAAATTCTGATTTTTTTGCCTTTCCAAGGCCAATGATTAACTCCCCTTCCCTTGATTTCAGTTTTTCCGGACTGAAAACCGCTGTTTTATATTTTTTAAAAGACAAAAAACCTGTTTTTATCAAAAAACATAAAAAAGACATTTGCGCCGCTATTCAAAAAGCGATAGTTGATGTTTTGGTTTCAAAAACTTTAAAAGCAGCAAAAAAATACCAAGCCAAAACAATTATTTTGGGCGGAGGGGTTGCTTCCAATGATTTGCTGAGAAAAGAAATGAAAAAATCTTTCGCCAAAAACTTTAAAGATGCAAGATTAATAACAACAAAACCGAAATTAAACACTGACAACGGCTTAATGGTTGCCATAACGGCTTTTTTTAGATTAAAATATAAAAAAGACGGAAAAAACAATTTCAAAAAAATTAACGCAATCGCTGATTTAAAAATTTAATTATGATTTTATATTTAAATCTTTTTTTATTTGGCTTTATGCCCCCGCTTGTCTGGCTGTTTTATTTCTTAAGAAAGGACATCAACCAAGAATCAAAAATAAACATTTTAAAAGCGTTCATCGCCGGCGGATTAATGACAATTCCCGCGTATTTTATTGAAACTTTTCTCCTGAGCTCAAATCTCCCCGTGTCGCCCTTTCTGGCGCTTTTAGCAACAAATTTTATTTTCGTGGCAATGTTTGAAGAAATTCTCAAATTTTCTGTTTTTAAAGCGGGTTTTGAAAATAAACCATTTTTAGACGAACCAATAGATTTTTTGATTTATATGATTACCATTGCCCTGGGTTTCGCCACTTTTGAAAATGTTTTTATTCTCTACCAATTTGATTTTGCCGATGTCGTATCAACTTCAATGGTTGTCGGAATCATAAGATTTTTAGGGCCAAATCTTTTACACACCATTGCCTCGGGATTGCTTGGTTTTTTCGCCTGCTGGGCAAAAATAAGAAAAAATCAGGCCTTCACTGTCCTCGGGATATTAACAGCTATCGCTTTACACGGCATATTTAATTTGCTTATAATAAAAACAGACAGTATATTCAGCATCTTTCTACTGGCGCTAATTTTAATAATGTCTTTCTTTGTTTTATTAAAAAGTTTTAAAATCTTAAAGGTCGCCAATAAAAACAAATTCTAAAAAATAAAATGTCGCTGCTCAAAAATTTTAGAAAAGAATTAGGAATAGACGCTTTTTCAAAAGAAGATGATTCTCAAGAATCTTCGGTAAAAAAAATTACTTTTGAAACAAACGACGAGAACGATGAAAATAACGATTTAGACGAGGAAGAAACTAAAGAAATATCTGAAGAAGAGGAAAAAGAAAAAACAGCAAAAAAAACCTCAAAAAAAGAAGTTGCTAAAAAAGAGGAAAATTCAAAAAAAATAAAAATGAAACTAACCGGAGAAAATAAAAAAAGCTTTTTTGGCCCCAGCGGCCAGCTGGCGATTGACTTGTCTCAAAATGATGAGGATTTTGTTATTCAGGCAACTTTGGCGGGAATAAATGTTGAAGACCTTGATATTTTAATTGAAGACGACCTTGTCGTGATAAAAGGAGAAAGGCAAAAACCGGAATTTAAAAAATCAGAATACGAATATATAATCCAAGAGTGTTTTTGGGGGTCTTTTTCAAGAGAAATTATTCTGCCTGAAGAAATAAAAATTGACGATGTGGAGGCAACAATGGAAACCGGAATTTTAACCATCAAACTTCCAAAACTGAAAAGACAGAAAAAGAAAAGAGTGATGATAAAACTCAAAAACTAATTTTAAATCAAAAAAGCTACTGCCCCGATAAATCGGGGCAGTAGCTTTTTTGGTGCGGGTTGTTTATTCTTTAATACGCCCGTCTCGTCAGCCCCTGAAAAAGGGGCTGACGGACGAGGCGATGTGCGGGCCGCCTGCCATTCTGAAGAGGCGAGCCCCGCATAAAATTTTCTTGAAAAATTTTATGCGGGAAGGGGGAATCGAACCCCCGACTATTCCTTGGCAAGGAACTATTTTACCACTAAACCATTCCCGCGTGTGCCACGGGTCGGGATTGAACCGACGACCCCAGCT